>JBHALY010000134.1:0-11039 GCA_041827905.1 Neisseria dentiae | reverse complement strand
TTTCAATAAGGGAAAGCGGTCGATGTGCTTGGCAATCATGGCTTGGGCGGTTTGTTGGAAGAAGGTGCTCATGAGAAATCCCCTAAATATCTTGGGGAGAATTTAGGGGATTTTAGGGAATTTTGCAAAGCTCTCGGCCTGCTGCCTTTATCGGCCTGCTTCAGGTTGTTTTAAGGAAAGTAAGGTAATGTGCCTGCACGAACCTCCGTTTTACAAATTTTATCGGCATTATTATTAAATCCAATGGAATGTTAAATTATTGATGCCGCGCAAATACGGCGGATAACGGCACTTTTATACTGCCCGCAACCATAAACCGAATTATGGTGAAAACGCATAACCAAAATAATTTTTGATAGATAAAGGAACCACCATGAAACACGTTCTCAAAAAAGGCGGGTTGGCTCTGGCCGTGTTGCTGGCGCTCGCGGCATGCAAAGGAGAAGAGCAGTCGGGGCAGGCATCCGCACCCGCAGCGTCGGAATCTGCTCCGGCAGCGGCTTCGGCAGCTTCTTCTGCCGCCGCCGCACCCGATAACAGCAATGCGTCGCCCGAAGACAAAGAATTGTTGAAACAGGCGCAATCGCTGTTCCAGCCGCTGCCTGATGAAGCGGAAATGCAGAAAGCGCACCCGTTTACCGAAGCGCAGGTTAAGCTCGGCCGCCAGCTTTGGTATGAGCCGCGTTTGTCGCGCGGCAACACGGTAAGCTGCAATTCCTGCCATAACCTGGCCACTGCGGGTGTGGACAATCTGCCGACCAGCCAAGGCCACAAAGGTGCGTTCGGCGGGCGCAACTCACCCACGGCTCTGAATGCCGCCCTGCTGGGCAGCCAGTTTTGGGACGGACGTGCCGCCACGGTGGAAGAGCAGGCAGGCGGGCCGCTGTTGAACCCTGTGGAAATGGCCAACCCCGACAAAGCCTCGGTTGAGAAAAAAATCGCCGCGATTCCCGAATATCAGGCTATGTTTAAAGAAGCCTATGCCGACAAGGGCGGCGCGGTAACGTTTGACAACATCACCGATGCCATCGCCGCGTTCGAGCGCACGCTGCTCACGCCCACCAAATGGGACGATTATCTCAAAGGCAATATCGGCGCGCTTAACGAAACCGAGCGCAAAGGCGTGCGTGCGTTTATCAACAACGGCTGCATCGCCTGCCACAAAGGCGTAACGCTGGGCGGCGATTCGTTCCAGAAATTCGGTTTGGTCAAAGGCCCTTACTGGCAGTTTACCGGCAGCAAAAAACACGACGAAGGCCGCTTTGAAGTAACCAAAGCCGAAAACGACAAATTCGTGTTCCGCGTACCCGGCCTGCGCAATGTCGCCCGCACTTATCCTTATTTCCACGACGGCAGCGTGTGGGAGCTGGATAAAGCGGTGGGCATCATGGGCGAAGCGCAACTGGGCAAACAACTGCCGAAAGAAGACGTGGATGCCATCGTGGCGTTTTTGAACACCTTGTCCGGCTCGGTTTCAGAATCTGCCCGCACCGTGCCCGAGCTGCCGGTGCACAGCGCGGCCGACAGCCGTCCGCACAACCAATAAACCAAAGGTATCAAACCGAAAGGCCGTCTGAAAATTTTCAGACGGCCTTTGTTTGTTTCAATCAAACAGCGGGTAAGGTTAAACCACGCCTTGAGCCAGCATGGCTTCGGCCACTTTTTTGAAGCCTGCGATATTGGCGCCGTTCACATAGTTCACATAACCGCCTTCGCTGCCGTTGGCCACGCAGTTTTCGTGGATGTTTTCCATGATGCCGAACAGGCGTTGGTCGACTTCTTCGCGCGTCCAAGAAAGGCGGATGTGGTTTTGGCTCATTTCCAAACCCGAAGTGGCCACGCCGCCCGCATTGGAGGCTTTGCCCGGCGCATACAGGATTTTGGCTTTAATAAACGCTTCGACCGCGCCCAGCGTAGAGGGCATATTCGCACCTTCGGCCACGCAGAAGCAGCCGTTGGCGAGCAGGGTTTTGGCGTCGTTTTCGTCAAGCTCGTTTTGGGTGGCGCAGGGCAGGGCCACATCGCAGGGCACGCCCCACGGTTTTTGGTCGGCAAAGTATTCCAAGCCTTGCTCTTTGGCGTAAACCGACAAACGTTCGCGGCGCACTTCTTTCAGCTCGATTAACGCCGCCAGTTGCGCTTCGGTCATGCCGCTGTCGGCGAATTTCACAAAGCCGTTGGAATCGGAAACGGTCAGCACTTTTGCGCCGAGCTGAATCGCTTTTTCGGCGGCGTATTGCGCCACGTTGCCGGAGCCTGAAACCACAACTTTCTTGGCCGCCATGCTGTTGCCTTTGGTTTTCAGCATGCTGTCGGCAAAATAAACCGTGCCGTAGCCGGTGGCTTCGGGGCGGATCAGGCTGCCGCCGTACACCAAACCTTTGCCGGTGAGCACCGAAGTGAATTCGTTGCGCAGTTTTTTGTATTGGCCGAACAAGAAACCGATTTCGCGGCCGCCCACTCCGATATCGCCGGCAGGCACGTCGGTGTCGGCGCCGATATGGCGGTAGAGTTCGCTCATAAAGGCCTGGCAGAAGCGCATCACTTCGCCGTCGCTCTTGCCTTTGGGGTCGAAGTCGGAGCCGCCTTTGCCGCCGCCCATCGGCAGCGTGGTCAGCGCGTTTTTAAACACCTGCTCGAACGCCAAAAACTTCAGCACGCCCAAATCCACCGAAGGATGGAAGCGCAGGCCGCCTTTGTAGGGGCCGATGGCCGAGTTCATCTGCACGCGGTAGCCGCGGTTCACTTGCACTTGGCCTTTATCATCCACCCACGATACGCGGAACATAATCACGCGCTCGGGTTCGACGATACGCTCCAGCAGGCCGTGGCGGGTGTATTGCGGGTTTTTCGCCAAGAAAGGGGCGAGGCTGCCGAACACTTCTTCAACGGCTTGGTGGAAAACGGGTTGGTTGGGGTCGCGCTGTTTAATTTGCTCAAACAAGCTGTTCAGATTTGCAGACATGGATTTCTCCGATTCAGAAGGGGTTGGAAATTGCAGTGGGAAAAGAAATTTCGGTAGGGTGGGCGCAAAAATAAAGCGGTGGGGTTAACCGCGCGGCCGGTTTGTTGTGTTAATTTTTTTTAGACTCGGAATATAAACGGCTTTTGGGCAGCTTGCCAAGCGGAAATTAAAGAAAATTGTTAACGGTTTTCAGACGGCCTTAAATGCTTTCGGTTGTTATAAGTGCCGATAAGTTATATTTTTGAAAGATAAAGTTTTTAAGCGGGATTTTCGTGAAATAAAATATCGAATAACCGCTTGGATAGCAAACAGAAGCGGCCGGTGTTTTTGTTTTGCCGGTTTGATTTGCCGCAGATTTTAAGTGCACGCCAAAAGCTGGGCAAAGTGTTATACAATCCGTTCTCCGCGGCCGTATGGCCGTCTGAAAAAACAGCAAGGAAATCCATGAAAGCCTATTTAGACCTGATGCGCCATGTGCTCGAACACGGCACCGACAAATCCGACCGCACCGGCACCGGCACCCGTTCTGTGTTCGGCTACCAAATGCGCTTCGATTTAAGCGAAGGCTTTCCGCTGCTCACTACCAAAAAGCTGCACCTGCGCTCGATTATCCACGAGCTGCTGTGGTTTTTAAAAGGCGACACCAACATCAAATACCTGAAAGACCACAACGTTTCGATTTGGGACGAATGGGCCGATGAAAACGGCGACTTAGGCCCCGTTTACGGCTACCAATGGCGCAGCTGGCCCGCGCCCGATGGCCGCCATATCGACCAAATCGCCAATCTGATTGAGCAAATCAAAAAAAATCCCGACAGCCGCCGCCTGATCGTTTCGGCGTGGAACCCCGCGCTGGTTGACGAAATGGCCCTGCCGCCGTGCCACGCGCTGTTTCAGTTTTATGTGGCAAACGGCAAACTTTCGTGCCAGCTTTACCAGCGCAGCGCCGATATTTTTCTCGGTGTGCCGTTCAATATCGCCAGCTATGCGCTGCTCACCCTAATGCTGGCGCAAGTGTGCGGTTTGCAGGCGGGCGAGTTTGTGCATACCTTCGGCGATGCCCATCTATACAGCAACCACTTCGAGCAGGCCGAATTGCAGCTCAGCCGCGAACCGCGCGCGCTGCCACAGATGAAGCTCAACCCCGAAGTGAAAGATTTGTTCGGCTTCAAATTCGAAGACTTCGAATTAACCGGCTACGACCCGCATCCGCATATCAAAGCTGCGGTGGCGGTGTAAGCCGTTTTGCTTAATGGGGCCTTGCAAAAGCTTCAAACGTTTTTCTTCAGAGTGTTATTACACATAATTCCCGCACAATCGGAAATTTATATAGTAGCTTAAATTTAAAATAGTACAGCGTTGCCTCGCCTTGTCGTACTACCTGTACTGCCTGCGGCTCGGCGCCTTGTCCTATTTTAAATTTAAGCCACTATATGTTTAAATTCTGCAAAATAGCATATAAAAATCCGCCATCATCATCCGCCACCACTCATTCAGGAGCCATGCCATGAACTACATCAAAACCCGCGCCGCTGTTGCCTGGGCGCCCAACGAACCGCTGAAAATCGAAGAGCTGGATTTAATGCCGCCGCAAAAAGGCGAAGTGTTGGTGCGTATCGTCGCCACCGGCGTGTGCCACACCGATGCCTATACTTTGAGCGGGCAGGATTCGGAAGGCGTGTTTCCCTGCGTGCTCGGCCATGAGGGTGCCGGCATTGTCGAAGCGGTGGGCGAGGGCGTAACCAGCGTGAAGCCCGGCGACCATGTGATTCCGCTTTACACCGCCGAATGCGGCGAGTGCAAATTCTGCAAATCGGGCAAAACCAATCTTTGCTCGTCGGTGCGCGCCACTCAAGGCAAAGGCTTGATGCCGGACGGCACGGTGCGTTTCTTTAAAGACGGCCGGCCGATTTACCACTATATGGGCTGCTCCACCTTCTCGGAATACACCGTGGTGGCGGAAGTGAGCCTGGCTAAAATCCAGCCCGAAGCCGATTTGAAAGAAGTGTGCCTGCTCGGTTGCGGCGTTACCACCGGTATGGGCGCGGTGATGAACACCGCCAAAGTGAAACGCGGCGACACCGTGGCGATTTTCGGTTTGGGCGGCATTGGTCTGGCGGCGATTATCGGCGCGCGCATGAGCGGTGCTTCGCGCATCATCGGCATCGATGTGAACCCGTCCAAATTTGCGATGGCGGAAAAACTGGGCGCCACCGAGTGCGTTAATCCGAAAGATTTCGACAAGCCGATACAAGAGGTGATTATCGAGATGACCGACGGCGGCGTGGATTTTTCATTCGAGTGCATCGGCAATGTGGAAGTGATGCGTGCGGCGCTGGAATGCTGCCACAAAGGCTGGGGCGAGAGCGTGATTATCGGCGTGGCGCCGGCCGGTGCGGAGATTTCCACCCGTCCGTTCCAATTGGTTACCGGCCGCGTGTGGCGCGGTTCGGCCTTCGGCGGCGTGAAAGGCCGCAGCGAGCTGCCCGGCATTATCCAGCAATACATGAACGGCGAATTCGCCTTGAGCGATTTCATCACCCACACCATGCCGTTGGAAGAAATCAACACAGCGTTTGATCTGATGCACGAAGGCAAATCCATCCGCAGCGTGATTCATTATTAACAAACACTTTTCAGACGGCCTGCCGTATCGGTTGCACAGGCCGTCTGAAAATATGATGAAAGCAGTAAAAAATGAGTGCTTTAACCCTGATTTCCCGCAACAAAATGTTTAACGGCAGCCATGAGCGCTACCGCCACTTTTCCGATGCCAACCAATGCGAAATGACTTTCGCCGTTTATCTGCCACCGCAGGCGCTGCAAGGTTACCGCGTGCCGGTTTTATACTGGCTCTCGGGCCTAACCTGCACCGACGAAAACTTTTCCGTTAAGTCGGGTGCGCAGCGTTTCGCCGCCCAATGGGGCATCGCCCTGGTGATACCCGATACCTCGCCGCGCGGCGCCGGTGTGGCCGACGATGCCGCCTACGATTTGGGGCAGGGCGCAGGCTTTTATTTAGACGCCACCCGCGAGCCGTGGGCGGCGAATTATCAGATGTATAGTTATATCGTGCACGAGTTGCCAGCCTTAATCGAAGCGCATTTTCCCGTGAACGGCCAGCGCAGCATTGCCGGCCACAGCATGGGCGGTCACGGCGCTTTGCAGATTGCCCTGAAAAACCCCGAGCGTTATGCGGCGGTTTCCGCCTTTGCGCCGATTGCCAACCCGAGCCAAACGCCGTGGGGGCAGAAAGCCTTTGCCGCCTATTTGGGCGATAAGCCCGAAATATGGGCACAATACGACAGCACCGAGCTGGTTAAAACTGCCGCCAAAAAGCTGCCGGTATTGATAGACCAAGGCAGTGCCGACGAGTTTTATCCGCACGAGTTGCAACCGCAGGCGTTTGTGAACGCCGCGCGCGGCAACGGTTTTAACGTGCAGTTCAACCTGCGCGAAGGCTACGACCACAGTTATTATTTCATCGCCACCTTTATCGACAGCCATATCGAGTTCCACGCCGACGCGCTGGGGTTGTGAGAAATGGTTTAGGCCGTCTGAAAAAGGAAATTCTTTTTCAGACGGCCTAAAGTGAGTTTTGTAAAGGCATCGGGTTGAACTGCTTTGGTTTTTATTTATGTATGAATAAAATTTTATTGCTTAACAAACAATACCATATGGATAAACATGGCAAGAACCTAATAAAATTTGTTTAAATTCTTCAGGTTAGCGAATAATAGCTCTAATATTTCATTTGTCTACATATTTTTAGACAATTAAACATACACTCTCCATAAAATGGCAAAATTTTCCCAGCTCTTAACGGATTTGCCATGTCTAACGAATTTCTCGACTATGCGGCGTTATTCTTTCTGATATTTGCCTGTATAGTAATGTTTTACGGCGTGATTGCCATTCACGACATCCCCTACGAAATCGCCAAAAAACGCAACCACCCGCATTTGGAAGCGATTCACTATGCAGGTTGGGTCAGCCTGTTCACACTGCATGTTATCTGGCCGTTTTTATGGATTTGGGCCACCCTTTGGCACAAAGAAAACGGCTGGGGCAACGGCAACCACCAAACCGAAAGCGAAAACATCGCCAAGCTCAACCAGTATCTTGAAAAAACGAGTGATTTTGAAAAACAAAACCATGAGTTGAAACAAGAGCTTTCGGCCATCAGCCAGAAATTCCACCAGATTTCCGAACGCCTGCTGCATCTTGAGCAGGGTAAAACCGCAACCGAAGCCGAAACCGCAACCGCGCCCGCACAAACACAAGAGAAGGAATAACCAAAGTGGAACTCATGCTACTTCTGATATACAGCAGTATCTGTATCTTCATATTCAAAGTATTCCGCATTCCGCTCAACAAGTGGACGGTGCCCACCGCCATTTTGGGCGGCGTGGTGATGCTGACCACCATGCTGCTGGTGATGAACTATAACCATCCCTACACCAAAGCGGGCAGCCAATATTATGTTTCCACCCCGATTATTCCCAATATCCGCGGGCGTGTTATCGAGGTAACCGACATCAAGCCCAACCAATTGGTGAAAAAAGGCGATGTGCTGTTTAAAATCGACCCCACGCCTTACCAGGCGGCAGTGGATTTGCGTAAGGCCGAGCTGGCCGATGCCGAAAGCAACATTAAAACCATAGATTCCGACTACCAAAGCGCCAAAGCGCGGGTGGAAGAAGCCAAGCTCACCATGGCCCAGCGCAAGCAGGAATACGAGCGTTACGCCGAATTGGTTAAAGCCGATGCGGTTGCCAAAACCGACTATGAAATCAAACAGCGCGAATACACGTCCAGCAAAGCCGATTACGAGGCCAGCGTTGCCGCGCTTGACAAACAAAACAGCCTGCTGAAATCGCAGGTTAACGGCAAGCACACCAAAGTGGCGCAGGCTCAGGCGGCGCTGGCGCAGGCCGAGTTCGATCTGAACGAAACCGTAGTGCGCGCCCCTTCAGACGGCTATGTTACCCAAAACCTGCTCAAGCCCGGCATGATGGCCACCACGCTGCCGCTGCGCCCGGTGATGACGTTCACCCACAAACAAGGCCAGCTGTTTATCGGCGCGTTCCGCCAAAATTCACTGCAACGGCTGAAAGAAGGCGACGAGGCAGAATTCGTGTTCCCGTCGATTCCCGGCAAAACCTTCCAAGGCGAAGTGTTGTCGGTGCTGCCTTCCATCGGTGAAAACGAATTGCAGGCCAACGGTACGCTCTACACCGGCAAGCATTTCCAAACCAACGGCCTGCCTTTGGTGGTGTTCAAGCTCAACAGCGATATCTCGCAATACAAAGTGCCCTACGGCAGCAACGTGGAAATCGCCATCTACACCGAGCATTTCCACCATTTGTCAACCATGCGCAAAATCCTGTTGCGCATGAACAGTTGGAAAAACTATCTGTATCTGGACCACTAAAGCAAGCGCTTTGCCCTGATACGCCAAAACACCTGTACGTTAACCGTGCAGGTGTTTTTGTTTTGGCAGTAAAGGTTTTCAGACGGCCTTAAGATATTTTTGCAAAGGTTTCAGGCCGTCTGAAATACACGATTGTCGTCATGCCCGGGTATGATGCAGGGATTTTAAAATACCAACGGATTTTGCAAAGTCATCGGCCGTTCTGCCGCCAAGCCGGTGCAAAATACAAAATATTGTTGCGGGCATCTTTGCAGCGCACCGTAAACGCGGTACATTTACGGCCATTCATTTCACAAGATTAAGTTGCAACATCATGGACCGTTTTCCCAAATCCTCCAAACTCGACCAAGTATGCTATGACATCCGCGGCCCCGTACACAAAGAAGCCCTGCGCCTTGAAGAAGAAGGCCATAAAATCTTAAAACTCAACATCGGCAACCCCGCGCCGTTCGGTTTTGAAGCACCCGATGAAATTTTGGTCGACGTTATCCGCAATATGCCCACTTCGCAAGGCTATTGCGATTCCAAAGGGCTGTATTCCGCCCGCAAAGCCATCGTACATTATTACCAAACCGAAGATTTGCGCAGCATCACCGTAAACGACGTGTATATCGGCAACGGCGTATCCGAGCTGATCACCATGTCGATGCAGGCGCTGCTTAACGACGGCGACGAAATCCTGATTCCCGCGCCCGACTATCCTTTGTGGACGGCGGCGGCCACGCTGGCCGGCGGCACCGTGCGCCATTATCTGTGCGACGAAGAAAACGAATGGTTTCCCGATCTCGCCGATATGGAAGCAAAAATCACGCCCAACACCAAAGCCATCGTGGTGATTAACCCCAACAACCCCACGGGCGCGGTGTACAGCAAAGAAATCCTGTTGCAGATTACCGAGTTGGCGCGCCGCCACGGGCTGATTATTTTCGCCGACGAAATTTACGACAAAATCCTTTACGACGGCGCGCAACACCACCACATCGCCGCACTCGCCCCCGATTTGCTCACCATCACCTTCAACGGCCTTTCCAAAGCCTACCGCGTGGCCGGTTTCCGTATGGGCTGGATGGTGCTCAACGGCCCCAAACACCACGCCAAAGGCTATATCGAAGGCTTGGACATGCTCGCTTCGATGCGTCTGTGCGCCAACACGCCCATGCAGCACGCCATTCAAACCGCATTAGGCGGCTATCAGAGCATCAACGAATTTATCCTGCCCGGCGGCCGCCTGCTGGAGCAGCGCAACAAAGCCTACGAAATGCTCACCCAAATCCCCGGCATCAGTTGCGTGAAACCGAAGGGCGCAATGTATCTGTTCCCGAAAATCGACACGGAAATGTACGGCATTAAAGATGATGCCAAGTTCATCTACGATCTGCTGTTGCAGGAAAAGGTGCTGTTGGTGCAGGGCACGGGTTTCAACTGGATACGCCCCGACCACTTCCGCGTGGTAACGCTGCCCTACGCCCACCAAATCGAAGAAGCCATGGGCAAGCTGGCGCGCTTTTTGAAACACTACCGCCAGTAACCGCCATTGCAGTTTATCAGCGGCAGGCAAAGCAAAAGGGTTGGAATTACCAACCCTTTAGTTTGTTTTGTAAGTGCGGCCGGGCATTTTCAGACGGCCTGAAACCTTTGCAAGATTGTTCCGAGACGCAGTGAATACTGCTCTGCCGTTATTTCGGTTGTAGGTATTTTGCAAAGATCAGGCTTCCCGATTTTTACCAAACCGATACACGGCGGTTTATCCGGCTAATTGTTTGACCACTTCGCTTAAGGCTTTTTGCCAGTCGGAGGGGGCGATATCCAGCTCGGTGCGGATTTTGTTGCAGTCGAGCACGCTGTATGACGGGCGCGGGGCGGGAGTAGGGTAGGCTTCGGTGCCGATGGCGTGCAGCACGGGCGCTTTGAAATCCGGGTTGTGGTTGGCGGCCGTCTGAAAAATGCGCTCGGCAAACTCATACCAGCTTACGGGTTTGTCGCCGCAGAAGTGGTAGATGCCGCGGGGTGCGGCGGGGCGGCGGAGCATATCGATCATGGCTTGCGCCAAATCGCCGGCGTAGGTGGGGTTGCCGATTTGGTCGCTAACCACCGAAAGCTCGCTGCGTTCGGCGGCCAGGCGCAGCATGGTTTTAACGAAATTATTGCCGTATTCGCTGAACACCCAGGCGGTGCGCAGGATAATGCTGTCGGGGTGGGCGGCCAGCGCCAGCAATTCGCCTGCCAGTTTGGATTTGCCGTACACGCCGGCCGGTTCGGGCAACGAGGTTTCGGTGTAGGGCGTTTTGCTGTTTCCGCCGAATACGTAATCGGTGGAAACGTGGATAAAGCGGGCTTTCACCGTGCGGGCGGCGGCGGCGAGGTTGTGTACGGCGGTGCCGTTTACCGTGAAGGCTTTGTCGTGCTCGCTTTCGGCCTGGTCAACGGCGGTGTAGGCGGCGGCGTTTACGATGGCGTCGGGTTGGAAGCTGCGCGCCATGTTCAGTACGGCGGCGGCGTCGGTGATGTCGAGCGTGGCCGAGTCGGCGGCGATGATTTCCCAATCTTCGGGCAGGCGGTCTTTGAAGCAGCGGCCGAGTTGGCCTTTGGAGCCGGTAAGCAGAATTCTCATTTAAACAGTTCCTCCAGGGTTTTGCCTTG
>JBHALY010000133.1:0-3839 GCA_041827905.1 Neisseria dentiae | reverse complement strand
CTGCCATCAAGGCATGAAAAAAGATAATAAGATTAGGTTTATTAAAGATTATTTCTCTATTCGGCAGCCTGAATAGCACCCAAAATGTCCCTTAGAGAGATGCTACTCCAAAATAGCACCCATTTTGTCCCTTACGCCTTATTTGTTGGAAAGAACGGGCGGAAACCTTTGCAAAAATAGCTGAGGCCGTCTGAAAAGAAGGGGCTGTCCTAGATAACTAGGGAAATTCGAATTCAGTTAGAATAATCCCTATGAGAAAAAGCCGTTTAAGCCACTACAAACAAAACAAACTCATTGAACTATTTGTAGCAGGCGTTACAGCACGGACAGCTGCCGAACTGGTTGGTGTAAACAAAAATACTGCCGCTTATTATTTTCATCGTCTGCGATTACTCATCTATCAAAACAGCCCACATTTAGAAATGTTTGATGGCGAGGTGGAAATTGACGAAAGTTATTTTGGCGGACAACGCAAAGGCAAACGCGGACGCGGTGCTGCCGGCAAAGTCGCCGTATTCGGTCTTTTGAAGCGCAATGGTAAAGTTTATACGGTTACCGTGCCGAATACACAAACAGCTACTTTACTGCCGATTATCCGCGAACAAGTAAAGCCGGATAGCATTGTTTATACTGACTGCTACAAAAGTTATGATGTACTTGACGTGGGTGAATTCCACCACTTTCGTATCAATCACAGTATACATTTTGCAGAACGGCAAAATCACATTAATGGAATTGAGAACTTTTGGAATCAGGCAAAACGACATTTACGCAAGTTTAACGGCATTCCCAAAGAACATTTTGAGCTATATTTGAAGGAGTGCGAATGGCGTTTTAATAACAGTGAAATAAAGTCTCAAATTTCTATTTTAAAACAATTGGTAAAGAACGATTTATCCTAGTTATCTAGGACAGCCCCGAAAAGAAAGTTTTCAGACGGCCTGTTTTCAATCCGCTATAAGTATCAGCAGCGGTGAGCATCTACCAATTGAACAACACCAAACTCAAGGCAATCACCGCCATGCCCGAAGTCAGGCCGTATACCGTTTCGTGGCCGTCTGAATAACGTTTGGCGGCGGGCAGCAGTTCGTCCAATGCCAAAAACACCATCACGCCGGCAATCAGGCCGAAGATGGCGCCGAACACGGCATCGGAAAGAAAAGGTTTTAACACAAAATAACCCAGCAACGCCCCCAGCGGTTCGGCCAAACCCGAAACCAGGCAGGCGGCAACCGTTAAGGCTTTGTTGCGGGTGGCGAAATAAACCGGTGCGGCTATCGAAATGCCTTCGGGAATATTGTGGACGGCAATCGCCAACGCCAGCGGCGCGCCTACGGCGGGGTTTTCCAGCGTGGCGAAAAAAGTGGCCAGCCCTTCGGGAAAGTTGTGGGCGGTGATGGCGAACGCCGTCATCAAACCCACCCGGGCGATGTGGTGGCGTGATTTTTCGTGAAATTCGGGGTCGTGCGCATCCAAAGTATCGTGAGGATTAGGCACCAAACGGTCGATTAAGGCAACCGCGCCCAATCCGGCCAAAAAAGCGAAAGTGGCGGCGGCAAAACCCATGCTTTGCCCGTAGGCTGCGGTAAAAGCCTGTTGTGATTTGGAAAATATTTCGGTGAGCGACACATAAACCATCGCCCCGCCCGCAAACGCCAACCCGAACGAGAGCATACGCGGGTTGGGTGTTTTCGATAAAAACACCAACACGCTGCCCAGCACCGTTGCCAGCCCGGCGGCCAAGGTGATGCCGAATGCCACCGTTAGATTTTGCAGGGTAACCGCAATCATCGCATCGACTCTGACTATAAAAAAAGCAAGCCTACCATTTTTCAACAAAAGAGAATAGTTCTCAAACGGAAATTTCTGCAAGAATGGGCTAAAATAGCAGGCCGCCACCCATTGATTCTGATTAAGGAAACGAAATGCCCTTGCCCGTTATTGCCGTTACATCCGGCGAACCCTCCGGTATCGGCCCCGATATCTGCCTCGACCTGCCCGCCGCCGAGCTGCCCTGCCGCTTAGTGGTGCTGGGCGACAAAACCCTGTTACAGGCGCGTGCCGACCAATTGGGCAAAGCCGTTGTTTTGCAAGATTTCAATCCGGCCGCCGTGCAGCAGGAAGGCGTGTTGGAAGTGCTGCATATTCCGTTGAAAGCCCCGTGCGAAGCAGGCCGTCTGAACGTTGAAAACGCCGCTTATGTACTCGAACTGCTCGACACCGCCTACAACGGCATTCAAAACGGCACATTCGCCGCTATGGTAACCGCACCGTTGCACAAAGGCATTATCAACGATGCCGGCGTGCCTTTTTCAGGACACACAGAATATCTGGCCGAAAAAAGCGGCACGGCGCAGGTGGCGATGATGTTGGCGGGAGGCGGTTTGCGCGTGGCGCTGGCCACCACCCATCTGCCGCTGAAAGACGTTGCCGCCGCCATCACGCAGCCGCAGCTAGAATCGGTGGCGAAAATCGTGTACCGCGATCTGCAAAAAAAATTCGGCATCGCCGCGCCGCGCATTTTGGTGGCGGGGCTGAACCCCCACGCGGGCGAGGGCGGCCATCTCGGGTATGAAGAAATCAACATCATCACCCCCGCGCTTAACAACCTGCGCGCGCAAGGCATAGACGTGCGCGGCCCTTATCCCGCCGACACCCTGTTCCAGCCGTTTATGCTGAAAGACGCCGACGCCGTGCTAACCATGTATCACGATCAGGGCCTGCCCGTGTTGAAATACGCCAGCTTCGGCAAAGGCGTGAACATTACGCTGGGTTTGCCGTTTGTGCGCACATCGGTCGATCACGGCACCGCACTCGATTTGGCGGGTTCCGGCAAAGCCGATTCAGGCAGCCTGATGGTGGCGGTGGATACCGCGTTGGAAATGGCGCACCATAACAGCCGTTGAACTCAGAAAGGGCAACCCCATGACAGCAAACGGAAAACCGGCTGCAAACACAGCCAACATCAAACCCCAGCCTTACGAGAGCTTTGAAGAGGCCGAACGCAAACGCGAAGAAGAAGCGTTGGCCGTCAACCCGCCTTTGAGCGAACGGCAGAAAGCCATCGTGCGCGAACAGTCGGGCATCAACCCGATAGAGCAGACCGTGAACGATGCATTGAAAGGTGCCGGTGACGTGCCGGAAACCGAACGCAGGCCGGAAAAATAAACGCAAGGTTTCCCAAACCAGCCAGGCCGTCTGAAATGTTTCAGACGGCCTCCTTGCACACATGCGCCCCGAAACCGCTATATAATGGCCGCAAACCACACCACGAAATCGAAACAAACATGAGCGAACTCGACCATATTTTGGACTTCAACCGGAAATTTGTAGATTCGGGCGAATATGCCCAATTTTTCACCAACAAATTTCCCGAACGCGAGCTGGCGATTTTATCGTGCATGGACGCGCGCATGGTCGAACTGCTGCCGCGTGCACTGGGGCTGAAAAACGGCGACGCCAAACTGATTAAAAACGCCGGCGCCCTCGTTACTCACCCTTGGGGTTCGGTGATGCGCAGCCTGCTGGTGGCCGTGTTTGAGCTGAAAGTTAAAGAAATCATGGTCATCGCCCACTACGATTGCGGTATGCGCGGCCTCAGCCCCGGCACCTTTCTCAACCATGCCCACCAAAACGGCATCCCCGACGACCGCATCACCACCTTGCGAAATGCCGGCATCGACCTCGACGGCTGGCTTACCGGCTTCGACAACGTAGAAGAAAGCGTGCGCCACACCGTCGGCATCATCCGCCGCCACCCGCTGATGCCCGACAACGTTGCCGTTCACGGCCTCGTTATCCACCCCACCACCGGCAAACTCACCGTGATTGTGGACGGT
>JBHALY010000132.1:0-3562 GCA_041827905.1 Neisseria dentiae | reverse complement strand
TCTTTCTAGCGGCACGCCCTAAGCTGCCACACTTTAAACAGGCCGTCTGAAAAAAGGAAAGAATGGTTTGTTTTAACAAAATGCGTTTTCGTTATATCGACGCTTGGTGCGGTTTTGGTTATAAACACATGAAAAAACGGTATTTCGTGCGGCACGGGCGAATGGTTATATTGCGCAAACCAAAACTACCAATCCGGAATCAAGCATCATGAAGATCAAATCACTATTAGCCGCCCTGCCCCTCGCCCTCGCTCTGGCCGCCTGCGGCGGCGGCAACGGCGGCGCCGAATCGTCGGCCGCCTCTTCCGGCAGCGGCGGCGCATCCAAAATCAGCATCTTAAACGTATCCTACGACCCTACCCGCGAGCTTTACCGCGAATACAACGCCGCCTTCCAGCAGCATTGGAAACAGAAAACCGGCCAAGAGCTTGAAATCAAACAGTCTAACGGCGGCTCGGGCAAACAGTCGCTGATGGTGCAAAACGGCCTGAAAGCCGACGTGGTTACCCTTGCGCTGGCGGGCGACATCGATTCGCTCAACAACGGCGGCAAAAAACTGATTAACCCTGACTGGCAGAAAGCCCTGCCCGACAACAGCACACCCTACACTTCCACCATCGTGTTTCTGGTGCGCAAGGGCAACCCCAAAAACATTAAAGACTGGGGCGACTTGGTAAAAGGTGATGTGCAGGTGATTACCCCCAACCCCAAAACCTCGGGCGGCGCGCGCTGGAACTTCCTTGCCGCCTGGGCCTACGCCGCCAAACAGCCCGACGCCACCGATGAAACCGCCAAGCAGTTTGTGGCCGAACTCTTCAAGCGCGTGCCCGTGATGGACCCCGGCGCCCGCGCCTCCACCATCTCGTTCACCCAGCGCAATCTCGGCGACGTGCTGTTGGCGTGGGAAAACGAAGCCTATCTGGCCGTGCAGGAATCGCCCGACCAGTTTGAAATCGTTACCCCCTCCGTTTCCATGCTATGCGAGCCTTCCGTGGCCGTGGTCGACAGCGTGGCCGATGCACGCGGCACGCGCGAAGTGGCCACCGAATACCTGAAACAGCTCTACACCGAAGATTCGCAGCGCATGATTGCCAAATATTTCTACCGCCCGTCTAACCCGAAAATCCAAGCCGAATTCAAAGACCGCTTCCCCGCGCTCGATTTGGTGAAAATCAACGATGCGTTCGGCGGCTGGCATCAGGCGCACCAACGCTTCTTCGCCGACGGCGCGCTGTTCGACCAGATTTACAAGCCGCAGCAATAATTGCCTTTATGCAAACAGGCCGTCTGAAAAGCTTTCAGACGGCCTGTTATAACGAAAACATCTTAAATTAAAACCAACCATTCTTTCCCTTTTTCAGACGGCCTGATTAAAGTGGCGCCTGAAAATCCGTATTCCGCACAAGAGAAAAACATGTCTATCCAAAACCACCACCTCGACTGGCTGGAAGCCGAATCCATTTACATCATCCGCGAAGTGATCGCCGAAGCCAAAAATCCCGTGCTGCTGTTTTCGGGCGGCAAAGATTCCGTGGTATTGCTGGCACTGGCGGTAAAAGCATTCCAAATCGAAGGCCGCCCGCTGAAACTGCCGTTCAAACTGCTGCACGTCGACACCGGCCACAACTACCCCGAAGTGATTGAGTTCCGCGACCAAACCGTAGCGCGCACCGGCGTGCAATTGGTGGTGGGCCACGTTGAAGATTCCATCAAGCGCGGCACGGTGGTGCTGCGCCGCGAAACCGATTCGCGCAACGCCGCCCAAGCCATCACCTTGGTGGAAACCATCGAAGAACAAGGCTTCGACGCGCTGATGGGCGGCGCGCGCCGCGACGAAGAAAAAGCCCGCGCCAAAGAGCGCATATTCTCGTTCCGCGACGAATTCGGCCAATGGGATCCGAAAAACCAGCGCCCCGAATTATGGTCGCTGTATAACACCCGCCTGTTCCCCGGCGAAAACATGCGCGTGTTCCCGATTTCCAACTGGACCGAGCTTGATATCTGGCAATACATCGCCCGCGAAAACCTCGCGCTGCCGCCGATTTACTACGCCCATGAGCGCGAAGTGGTGGAACGCGGCGGCCTTTTGGTGCCCGTTACCCCGCTCACGCCCAAGCGCGAAGGCGACGTTTCCGAAATCCGCAGCGTGCGCTTCCGCACCGTCGGCGACATTTCGTGCACCTGCCCCGTGGCCAGCACCGCCGCCAACGCCGAAGACATTATTGCCGAAACCGCCGCCGCCACCATTTCCGAACGCAGCGCCACCCGCATGGACGACCGCGTTTCCGAAGCGGCGATGGAAGAGCGCAAAAAACAGGGGTATTTTTAACAGCGGATTAAAAAACCTGCCTATATAACTTTCCCAAACAGCAGGCCGTCTGAAAAACAACTTTTCAGACGGCCTTTCCCTTTCGCCACGCCCGTCACCCAACCTGAGACCTTTGCAAAACCGCCATCTGCGGCGCATTTCTGCGTTGTGCGCTGCTCGCTCGCTTGCCTATCCACTTGATATGTCTGCGCTCGCTGTGCTGCTACGCCTTGAACTGCATCCACATCTGGGGGTTTTGCAAAGGTCTCAACCCCGCGATTTTCTTTGAAAAATGCTACAATACGCAGTTCCATTTTTCAGACGGCCTCAAGCAGACATGAGCAACAACGACACCATCCGCATCCGCGGCGCCCGCACCCACAACTTGAAAAACATCGACCTCGACATTCCCCGCCACAAGCTCGTGGTGGTAACCGGCCTGTCGGGCAGCGGCAAATCGAGCCTGGCCTTCGACACGCTTTATGCCGAAGGCCAGCGCCGCTATGTGGAAAGCCTTTCCGCCTATGCGCGCCAGTTTTTGCAGATGATGGACAAACCTGATGTTGACCTCATCGAAGGCCTGTCGCCCGCCATTTCCATCGAGCAGAAATCCACCAGCCACAACCCGCGCTCCACCGTCGGCACTGTTACCGAAATCCACGATTATTTGCGCCTCTTGTATGCCCGCGTCGGCACGCCCTACTGCCCCGAGCACAACCTGCCTTTGGCGAGCCAAACCGTGTCGCAGATGGTTGATGCCGTGCTGAAGCTGCCGGAAGACAGCCGCGTGATGATTCTCGCTCCCGCCGTACGCGAGCGCAAAGGCGAGTTTGTCGAATTTTTCGCCGACTTGCAGGCACAGGGCTTTGCCCGCGTGCGTGTGGACGGCGAAGTGTATCAGCTCGACGAAGTGCCGAAGCTGGAAAAAAACATCAAACACAATATCGACGTGGTGATCGACCGCGTTAAGGTCAAAGCCGACATCAAACAGCGCTTGGCCGAAAGCTTCGAAACCGCCCTGCGCCACGGCGGCGAGCGCGCGCTGGCCTTGGAAATGGACAGCGGCGAAGAACACTGGTTTTCCGCCCAATTCGCCTGCCCCGTCTGCTCATACAGCCTGCCCGAGCTGGAGCCGCGGCTGTTCTCCTTCAACAACCCCGTCGGCGCCTGCCCCACCTGCGACGGCTTGGGCAATATGAACTTTTTCGACCCCGAGCGCGTGGTGCTGCACCCCGAATTGTCGCTGGCCGCCGG
>JBHALY010000131.1:0-2569 GCA_041827905.1 Neisseria dentiae | reverse complement strand
TTTTTACGGCCGTATTTGATTAGAGTGTTTTGGTGGCAAAACGGGCATTTTTTATATTCATTGGCAAAAAATCGCTGAAAGCCTTGTATGGTAATGCTTGCAGCGATTTTTACCAACCCAAATGTCCATTAACCCGTTTTTGCAGCGAAGTGTCGATGGCTTGGGCGGCGGCGGCCTCACCCGCGTCCTGCACCCATAGTTTGGTGGTGATAAAAATCTCATCACGCGGCACGCTGCTTTGCTTGATGGCGCGGCCGACCGCTTCTTCGTTCATATACGCGGCGGCGGTATCAATCAGGCGGTAGCCGTTTTGCAATGCACCGATTACCGCCGCTTCGGTTTGCTCGGGCGCAATTTGGTATACGCCGAAGCCCAGCATGGGCATGGTGATGCCGTTGTTGAGGGTTGCGGTTTTCATGGGCTTATCCTTTCTGTTCAAAACAGATTGCATTGTAAGCCTGTTTTCCCGCGTTGATTAGCGGGGTAAAATCGCAAAGCCTTGTGAATTTTTTTCAGTAATCGGAGAGGCAGGCGATGACAATAGAGCATGATGAGAATGTGAAACGCTTTCTGACTACACTACCCTAAAGTATATTGCGGACTTCCTTTCCACTTGGCGATACAAACAATCCGGCAATGGACAGCATAAATTTATTTTCAGACAGGCATTGCCTCGCGCATAAGGAACGATCATGAATTTCTCCGAATACCGCCGCCATGATGCCGTCGGACTGGCGGATCTTATCCGCCGCAAAGAAGTTTCTGCCGACGAAGTATTGCAGGCCGCATTGGCACGGCTGGATGAAGTCAACCCCAAGCTCAACCTTTTGGCGCACGATTTGCGCGAGCGCGCCTGGCGCTGGCAGATGCCGGCAAACGATCAGGCGCCGCTGGCAGGCGTGCCTTTTCTGCTGAAAGATTTGCTGGCTGACTGGGCAGGCACGCCGACTTGGTCGGGTTCGCGCATGATGCAGGATTATATTGCCCGACAAAACAGCTACCTTACCCAAGCCTATCTGGATGCCGGGCTGCGGGTATTCGGCAAGACCACCACGCCCGAATGGGGCGCTTATCCGATTACCGAATCGGAAATCTACGGCATCACACGCAATCCGTGGAATCCCGCCTACACTCCCGGCGGCAGCAGCGGCGGTTCGGCGGCAGCCGTGGCGGCGGGTGTGGTGCCTGCCGCACACGGCGGCGACGGCGGCGGCTCGATACGTTTGCCCGCGCATAATTGCGGCCTGTTCGGCCTGAAACCCACGCGCGGCCGGATGGCTTACGGGCCGCTAATTTCGGAAGCATGGCAGGGGCTGGTATGCGACCATGTGCTGACCCGCAGCGTACGCGACAGCGCCGTATTGCTCGATATTGCCGCCCAAACGCAGCCCCGTTCGCTGTATGCCTGTCTGAAAAACGAACAGCCGTTTGCTGAAAGTACCGGCCGGCCGCCGGGCCGTCTGAAAATCGCGTTTTGGAAAACCACTTGGTTCGGCGGTGGCAACGACGCCGGCACGGAAGCGGCATTTGCGCACAGTTTGAAACTGCTGGCTAGTGCGGGGCACGATTTGGAAGAAGCTTCGCCCGAATTTACCGCCCCCGAACTGTTGAACCGTGCCGCCCGCATATTGGTGATGGGCGAAACCGCCCGCTTGCTGTATCAATATGAACGCGAAACCGGGCAAAAACTGCACCACAGCCGGCTTGAGCCGACCACATGGGCGATGATGGTTCAGGGGCGGCAAATCAGTGCCGGAGAAATGTCGTGGGCGCGCGATGTGATGCTGGCGCAAGAGCGCGCAGCACGGGCGTTTTTCCAGCGCTACGACGTGCTGATGTCGCCCGTTTGCCCGCGCACCACGCCGAAAATCGGCGAAATGCTGCCTCCGCCGGCCGCGCAAAAAGCCATGCGCTGGCTGTTCGGCACGCTGAAATTGGGCTTTCTTCTGAAACACAATCCGCTGTTGGAAAAAGAAGCCGCCGCCACGCTGCAATACGTCGGTTATACCTCGCCGTTCAACCTCAGCGGCAATCCGGCCATGAGCGTGCCGCTCTACTGGCACGAAAACATGCCCGTGGGTACGCAGTTTGCGGCGGCACACGGTCGGGAAGACCTGCTGCTGCAACTGGCCGCGCAACTGGAAGAAATACAGCCGTGGGCAGACAGAATGCCGCCGATTTAGTCTGCAAACCACCAGCAGCATTCAAAGTATTAACAACCAATCCATTCCCTACCATGAAAGAAAACCTCAACGACCTGCGCGCCTTTCTGATGGTGGCGCAAACCGGCAGCTTCACCAAAGCGGGCGCGCAGATGGGCGTTTCCGCCTCGGCGCTGAGTCATGCCATCCGCGCGATTGAAGAACGCCTGCAAATCAAGCTTTTTCACCGCACCACGCGCAGCATTTCGCTTACCGAAGCGGGCGAACAACTCTATGCCGAACTTTCGCCGCTGTTTGAAGCCGTCGATGCCAGCATCGATAACTTGGGCAGCTTCCGCAACACCCTGCGCGGCAGCCTGCGTATCAACGGCAACCAGCATGCCTTCCGTTATGTGTTGTGGCACAAA
>JBHALY010000130.1:0-6790 GCA_041827905.1 Neisseria dentiae | reverse complement strand
TGGAAAGGCGGCCTCTCAAGCCGCGTGCAGGTGGGTGCGGCCAAACGCATTTATTACACGCCCAGCCTGTTCAGCAATGATAAAAACCGCCGCGATAAAGAATGGAACGCTTCGGTGAGCCTGTGGCACCGCGCCGTCCACTTCGGCGGCATCACCCCGCGCCTCACGTTCAGCCACAACGGCACGTCGAGCAACGATGTGTTTTACGAACACAGCAAAAACCGCCTGTTTATCGAAATGGGCAAAACATTTTAATGAAATGTTTGGTTTGAACCGGGCCGTCTGAAAAAATACTTTCAGACGGCTTTAAGGTATTTTTGCCAAGGTCTCAATATTTGAGATCTTGACAAAACCTCATGAACACCAATAAAAACCAAAACAGCCGTCATTCCCGCGCAGGCGGGAATCCAGCTCTAGGGTCTGTCGACAATTAACGCAACGGCGGTGTTTTTGGTCAAAAATCCACGTCTGCGGCGTTAAAAATGCTCGCAAGGTGTTCAACCTTGCTGCGCTTTTTGCCTTGCATACGCGGTTTTTGCCTCAAAAAAACGCTTCGTTGGTTAAATGTCGACAGCCCCTAAAATCATCAAGTATTTTATTTCAATAACTTACGAAAAAAACGGCTGGATTCCCGCCTGCGCGGGAATAACGAGACGCAAACCTTTTCAGGGTTGAATTGGTTTTTTTGCAAAGGTCTCAAGCTTTGTAAAAATCATCAGGCCGTCTGAAAAAACACTTTCAGACGGCCTGGTCGCATATCTACGCAAGAATATTTATTTTAAGAACGCTTATTCGTCGGAAAACAGGCTCTTGAACCACAGCACGATGCTGTCGTAAGCGCGGCCGAACCAGCCCGCTTCGTCAACCGCATTGAGCGCCACCACGTTTTTTTCGGCCAAAACGGTGTTGCCGTTCATGATTCTGAGCTTGCCCAGCACCTGGCCTTTCTGAATCGGCGCGAGCACGGGCTGTACGGTTTCGAGCACGGGTTTGATGTTTTGGCCTTCGCCGTGGGGAATGGTCACGTAGGCGGCATCTAAAAAGCCCACGCCCACGGCGTTGGCACTGCCTTTGTACACCTTAACCTGCGAAATGGTTTGGTTGGCATCGTAGAGTTTGGGCGTGTCGTAGGATTGCAAAGCCCAGTTGAGCAGTTTGCTGCTTTCCGAAGCGCGCGCTTCGGTACTTTCGGTGCCCACCACCACCGAAATCACGCGGCGGCCGTTGCGTTTGCTGGAGGCCACCAGGTTATAGCCCGCGCTGCTGGTGTGGCCGGTTTTGAGGCCGTCGACACTGGAATCGCGGTAGAGCAGCAGGTTGCGGTTGGGTTGCTCGATATTGTTGTATTTAAACGATTTCATGGCGTAAATCGGATAATACTTGGGAAAGTCGCGGATAATCGCGCCGGCCAGAACGGCCAAATCGTTCACGGTGGTTAAGTGGCCTTCGCCGGGCAGGCCGGTGCTGTTGGTGTAGCGGGTGTGGGTCATACCGAGGCGTTTGGCTTCGGCGTCCATCATGGCGGCAAAGCCTTCTTCGCTGCCGCCGATGGCTTCGGCCAGCGTGATGGCGGCATCGTTGCCCGACTGCACAATCAGGCCCTTAATCAAATCGCTGACGCTGGCGGGTTTCTGCGGATCGAGAAACATGCGCGAACCTTCGGCGCGCCAGCCTTTGGGCGACACGGTGAGCATTTGGTCGGGTTTGAGGGTGCCGTTGTCGAGCGCTTTGAAGGTTAAATAGGCGGTCATCAGTTTGGTGAGCGAAGCGGGTTCGACTTGGGCGTTGATGTTTTTGCCCGCGAGCACTTGGCCGCTTTGCAGGTCTTTAACCAGATAGGCGGTGGCGGCGATTTCGGGCGCGGCCACGGCGGATGCGGTAGGCAGGGCGCCAGCGGCGGGTGCTGCGGTTGTTTGTGCGGCGGCGGCTTCAGCCGAAGCGGCCTGCGGCGCGGCGGCGGCCTGGCCGGAAATCAGGGCGGCGGCCAAGAGGCCGAGTAAGGTTTTCTTCATCATTAATAACTTCTTTTTAGCAGTCAAAACAGGGGCGCGGTTATGAACAATAAAGCCGTCTGCCTGTTTCAGACGGCCTTAATCGCTTCAATCAATGTAGCAAACCAACTTAAAAACAACTATTTGCAAAACAGCTGTTTTCGCCATGCCGGGTATGGCGCCGCCGCGGTTCGGGTGGTTCGGCGGCATCTGCTCCGGCCGCAAAGCATTTTCGGCGGCAGCCGGTTTTTGCAGAGCGGGCATTATACCCGCTAATGCTTGTTTTGCTAAGTTTCGATTCAGATTTTTCTTGCTTTCAGACGGCCTGCGGGGTATGGTTTTGCCTTTGCCCGCGCAGGCTTTTATGCCGCTGCGGGTGTGTGATTTCCCATCTGAAGCCAAACCGCATGAACACACCATCTTATTCCGACTATCTGATCCGCATCCTCACCGCCGCCGTATATGATGTTGCCGTGGAAACGCCGCTGGAGCAGGCGCGCGGCCTGTCGCGCCGCGCCAATAACAATATCCTGCTCAAGCGCGAAGATTTGCAGCCCGTGTTTTCGTTCAAAATCCGCGGCGCCTACAACAAAATGGCCAAGCTGCCCAAAGAGGCGCTCGCGCGCGGCATCATCGCCGCCAGCGCGGGCAACCATGCGCAGGGCGTGGCATTGTCGGCGCAGCGTTTGGGCTGCCGCGCGGTAATCGTGATGCCCGAAACCACGCCGCAAATCAAAATCGATGCGGTGAAAAACCGTGGCGGCGAAGTGGTGCTTAAAGGCGTGTCGTATAACGATGCCTATGATTATGCCGTGAAACTCGCCGAAGAAGAGGGCCTCACCTATATCGCCCCGTTCGACGATCCCGATGTGATTGCGGGGCAGGGCACCATCGGCATGGAGATTCTGCGCCAAACCTCTGAAAACATTCATGCTATTTTCGTGCCCATCGGCGGCGGCGGTCTGGCTGCGGGCGTGGCGGCGTTTATCAAACAGGTGCGCCCCGAAATCAAAGTGATCGGGGTGCAGACCAACGATTCCTGCTGCATGAAAGTGTCGATTGCCAAAGGCGAGCGGGTGGAGCTGAAAGACGTGGGGCTGTTTTCAGACGGCACCGCCGTGAAGCTGGTGGGCGAAGAAACGTTCCGCATCTGCCGCGACCTGCTCGACGAAATCATCACGGTTGACACCGACGCCATCTGCGGCGCCATCAAAGATATTTTCGACGACACCCGCAGCATCATGGAGCCTGCCGGCGCATTGGCGCTGGCCGGTTTGAAAGCCTACATCAACCGTACGAAGGCCGAAGGCGAAACGCTGGTGGCGGTAACCAGCGGCGCCAACATCAACTTCCACCGCTTGCGCCATGTGTCGGAACGCAGCGAGCTGGGCGAAGGAAACGAAGGCATTTTCGCCGTGTCGATACCCGAAAAACCGGGCAGCTTCCGAAAATTTATCAATGTGTTGGGCAACCGCAATATCACCGAGTTCAACTACCGCTACGGCGACGACGAAACCGCTCATATTTTTGTGGGCATTCAAACGGCAGGCGTGCAGGATTTGGCTAAAATCAGCGCCGACCTCACCGCCGCCGGCCTGCCCAACACCGATTTGACCGATAACGAAGTGGCGAAAATCCACACCCGCTATATGGTTGGCGGGCGCACCCACAAAGTGGCCAACGAGCGCGTGGTCAGCTTCGAATTTCCCGAACGGCCGGGTGCGCTGGCGCGCTTTTTAACCCGTATGCAGTCCGATTGGAACATCACCCTGTTCCACTACCGCAACCACGGCGCCGATTACGGCCGCGTGCTGGTGGGCGTGGACGTGCCGCCGCAAGACGGCCAAGCCTTTGCCGATTTTCTCGACGGCTTGGATTATGCCTATGAAGACGAAACCCACAATGCGGCATACAAACTGTTTTTGGGCTGAAAAGGCCGTCTGAAAGGCTTGTTTTAACATTCCGACTTTCTTACATCACTATTGTTTTTACAGGGAATAACAACATGGCAAACGAACAACTGAACACACTGGTTCTGCCCGACGAAAACGGCAACTTCGGCAAACACGGCGGCAAAATCGGCCACCCCGAATTGGCCAAAGCGCTGGCCGAAATCGAAACCGGCTTTCGCAACATTATTAAAGACGCCGATTTCATCAGCGAAATGAAACGCCTGCAAGCCACTTATGTCGGCCGCCCCAGCCCGATCTATCACGCACGCACCTTATCCCGCCGCGGCGCGCAGATTTATCTGAAACGCGAAGACCTCAACCACACCGGCGCACACAAAATCAACCACTGCATCGGCGAAGTGCTGCTGGCGAAAAAGCTGGGCAAGAAAAAAGTGATTGCCGAAACCGGCGCCGGCCAGCACGGCGTGGCGCTGGCCACCGCCGCCGCATTATTGGGCTTGGAATGCGAAATCCATATGGGCGTGGTCGATATCGCCAAAGAACACCCCAATGTTTCGCGCATGAAGATTTTGGGTGCAAAAATCGTGCCGGTGTCGGCCGGCGCGGGCACGCTCAAAGAAGCGGTGGACAGCGCGTTTGAATCGTATGTGGGTCAGCTGGGCGAGAGCATGTTCGCCATCGGCTCGGTGGTCGGCCCCGCGCCCTATCCCGAAATGGTGGCTTATTTCCAATCCATCGTCGGCCACGAAGCGCGCGAACAGTTTCAGACGGCCTACGGCGGCCTGCCCGACGAAGTGATTGCCTGCGTCGGCGGCGGCTCGAATGCGCTGGGCTTGTTTAACGCTTTTATCGACGACAAAAACGTGGAACTGGTGGGCATAGAACCCGCCGGCGAAGGCTTGGACAAACCCGGCCGCCACGCTGCCACCATGACATTGGGCAAATTCGGCAACATTCAGGGCTTCAACTGCTATTACCTGCAAGAAGCCGACGGCACGCCCGCCGCCGTGCATTCCATTGCCTCGGGTTTGGATTACCCCGGTGTCGGCCCGCAACACTGCCACCTGAAAGACAGCGGCCGCGCACGTTACGAAACCGCCACCGATGCCGAATGTTTGGACGCCTTCATGGCCTTGTCGCGCGAAGAAGGCATTATCCCCGCGTTGGAATCCTCGCACGCCGTGGCCTACGCCTTGCGCCGCGCCGCCCAATTGGACGGCAGCAAACGCCTGCTGGTAAACCTGTCTGGGCGTGGTGATAAAGACATTGATTTTGTGCTGGAAAAAATTGCCGTTTAACAAAGCGGCGGGATTCAAGCCGTTTGGAAACCGTGGATCAGGCCGTCTGAAAAAAGTATTTGCCGTTTTTTGTTTTTCAGACGGCCTGAAACGCATCGGCAACGGCCGGGCACGCGGTGCGGGGAATATCGGCGGAAACTGACGCAAGTCAAACACCGCCGAAAAGAATCCGCAGATAATCCGCATGTATTTTTTCAATTTTTTAACCCGATAGGGAGTTGTTTCATGAAAATCTATTTAGCTTTGATTTCCGCCGCCGCTTTCGCCTTAAGCGCCTGCGGCGGCCAAGAAACCGCCGCCCCCGCAGCCCAGCCGGCCGCTTCTGAAGCAACCGCGGCATCCGCAGCTTCGGCCACCCCCGCCGCCGAAGCGTCTGCTCCTGCCGAGGCGTCTGCCGCTTCCGGCAGCACCGCCGCTGCGGCAGAAGGATGCGAAGTGGTGGTGAATTCCGACGATCAGATGAAGTTCGACAAACAAGAATTGGCCATCAAAAAATCCTGCAAAGAATTCAAAATCGTGTTGAAACACACCGGCAAAATGCCCAAAGCGGCGATGGGGCACAATATCGTGATTTCCAAATCTGAAGACGCGCAGGGTGTGGTGAGTGACGGTGCAGGCGCCACCGCCGAGAAAGATTTTGTGAAAGAAGGTGACGCCCGTGTGATTGCCTATACCAAATTAATCGGCGGCGGCGAAGAAACTTCGGTTACGGTTGACCCGTCCAAATTCGCCGAAGGCAGCCAATATGAGTTTTACTGCACCTTCCCCGGCCACTACAGCCTGATGCGCGGCACGGTGAAGCTGATTTGATGCGGATAACTTGCATATAACCAAAACGGCCTGTGAATAACAGGCCGTTTTTTATGGGGTTTAATGGCGGCGGTTAGGTATTTCAGACGGCCTTAAGGCGTTTTCGCAAGGGTTTCCGCCTGCTTTTTTTCAAAACGCGGCCTGAGTTTGCGGCACAGAATGCCTGCGGTGCCGACAACCGCCACCATGCGCGAAACGTGGAAGGCGGTAACAATCGGCACGCCCAGTTGCAGCACTTTGGCGGTGATGGTCATTTCGGCCACGCCGCCGGGCGACAACCCCAAACCCAACGTGGGCAGAGGGATGGTGCTGATTTGCGCCAGCAGGTAAGTGGCGGCGGCGGTTAAGGCCAGCGACAAACTCACACTCACGGCCACCACGCCGAGCAGGCGCGGGGCGGAGCGGAAAAAGCCCGGCGCGAAACGGTTGCCCAGCGCCCAGCCGATAAAGAGCTGGCCGATGTGGGAAACGGAAACGGGCACGGCCGACAAGTGGATGCCGGCCAAAGTGAGCAGCGTGGCGGCCAAAAGCGGGCCGAACGTCCACGGGTTAGACCATTTCCGCCATTCGAACAGGCGGGCAACCACAAAAGAGCAGGCAAACAGCAGCGCCAAACCGCCCCAATGCACGGTGGTGCTTTGGCTTAAGCCGCTGCTGTCGGTGTGGTGGTAGCCCATATATTGGTAGAAAAACGGCACGATGGTAACAATCATCAGCACCCGCAGCGAATGGGCGGACACCACTTTGGCAACCTGTGCGCCTTGTTGGTCGGCCATAT
>JBHALY010000129.1:0-6200 GCA_041827905.1 Neisseria dentiae | reverse complement strand
GTGCCGAATTCGGCGGCGTCGATATATTTGCCGTATTGCGGGTGCTCATATACACGATAGCCGTTTTGTGTTGCGGTTTGGCCGTCTGAAACTGTGGCGGGGGTATCTGTTGCAACGGTTTCGGTAGGAGTGGTTTCGGCGGCCGAATCGTTGCTGTTGGCAGCGGTATCCGCCGTTACGGTCGTGTTGCCGGATGTGGTGTTTTGCGTATCGGATGCGGTGCTGTCGGATGCGGTTGCTGAATCAGCCGCGGCTTGTTCGGTTTCTTTTCCGGAGGCAGAAGGGGTTTCAGACGGCGTGTTTACAGGTGCGGTCGTGCTGCCGGACGCAGTGTTTTGTGTATCGGATGCGGTGCTGTCGGATGAGACTGCGGAATCAGCCGCAGCTTTTTCGGTTTCTTTGTCGGAGGCTGAAACGGTTTCAGACGGCGTGTTTACAGGTGCTGCCGTGCTGCCGGACGTAGTGTTTTGCGTATCGGATGCGGTGCTGTCGGATGAGGTTGCGGAATCGGCCGCGGCTTGTTCGGTTTCTTTGCCGGCAACGGAAGCGGTTGCGGCTTCTGTTGCTGTGTTTGTTTGCGCAGCGGCGTTCGAAGATGTTGCGGTTTGGGCGGCAGGTATTGTGGTTTTGGCGTTAGCGGCCGTATTGGCAGACGAAGTAGTAGTTTGTGCGGTTGTTGAAGATGTGCTGCTTTGGGTTGCCGCAGCTGCCGGCGCCTGATCGGAGCCGCCACCACCGCCACCGGCCAATGCACCGAGCAGGCCGGCACCGGCCAAGCCGCCTAAAGCCACGGCCAGTTTGTTGACACCGCCGCCGGAGTTGTTTTGGTGCACGGTTACTTGCTCGGCTGTTAAGGGTTTGGCGGGAATTTCGCTGTCATAGGCGGTGAGGGAGCCGTTAGCCTGCAAGCCTTTGATATTGCCGGTTGCATGGGTGTAGTAGTTTTCGATAACAATGTCGGGGCGGGCGGAAGCAGAGGCTTTATCGCGGATGTGCAGGTTGTCACCCACTCGGGTGAATTCCAGATTTTCAGGGGCAAGGCCGGTAGCGGCATCGGCAAGCTGATAGTCGGCGAGTGCGGCAGCCTGTACGTGTAAGGCTTGGCCGGAACCGGCGTTTACATTGAAACGGGCGGCTTGCTCGGCGGCTGAAGCGCCTTTCGGCCGGATAACGGTGAGAATGATTTGGTTTGACATTTTGAAGCTCCGTAATGTTGTTGGTAAATTTGTTTTAAAACAATAAGTTGTAAATTTTGCTAAGAGGCAGCAAGTTACTTCTTAATTGTTTTGTTTTGTTAAAAAATACAAATTTATACTGAATTTATTGATTTAAAATAATCAATAATTCGTTTTTGATTTTTATAAATTTTTAAGATAAATATTTATCTATTTGTTTAACATAAATAAAAATATGAAATTAAAATTTTCAAAAATGACTATAGGGTTGATAAATTCCAATTCTATAATTTACAAATGTAAACCAAATTTATCACTCATGATAAAGTAATGCAAATAATTATTTGCCATTTGCAATAAATTGGTAAATTATGCAACAGTGATGATGGTGATGGATTGGTTTGGGCGTGCTTC
The DNA here is from genome assembly GCA_041827905.1 of Neisseria dentiae. GTDB lineage: Bacteria > Pseudomonadota > Gammaproteobacteria > Burkholderiales > Neisseriaceae > Neisseria > Neisseria dentiae_B. The sequence goes on along the minus strand of JBHALY010000129.1, from coordinate 4,611 downwards.
GTCCCGAGGGGGAGGCCGTCTGAAAAAAAACGTCTTCGCAAGAGGGGTGAATGAATGTAGTAGGTAGGAAATATTGATATATCGGAGATCTTTGCAAAAAAAGCCATCTGGGGTGTATTTCTGTATTGAGTGCGGCTCGCCCGCTTGGCTTTATATTGGATATGTCTGCGCCCGCTGAGCTGCCATACCTTGAGGTGCATCCATATCAGACTTTTTTACAAAGGCTCCGTGCCCGCTTTAGCCTGCTGTTTTTTCGGTGCAATTTGCGTTACAATAACCGGCTTTCAAACTGAAGCGGAAAGCTACAGGGGGTTGTTTGGATGGGTTTCAGACGGCCTCGGGGCTGACGGCAATTCCGTTTGCCGTCAGCCCCTAGTTATTTGCCGCATCCTGCCTGTTGTATCGTGCGGGACGAACCACAGAATTCAAACGAATCAATATTATGGAAAATGTAAACCGTATCGCCGCGGAAGGTATCGCCGCAGTAGAGGCCGCCGCCGATTTTCAAACGTTAGAGTTAGTTAAAGCCCGCTACATGGGCAAAACCGGCGAACTGAACGCCCTGCTGAAACAGCTCGGCAGCCTGCCGCCCGAAGCAAAGAAAACCGTCGGCGCGCACATCAACGAATGCAAAAACCGTTTTCAGACGGCCTATAACGAAAAACGCGATGCGCTCAATGCCGCCAAACTGCAAGCGCAGTTGGCCGCCGAGGCACTCGACGTTACCCTGCCCGGCCGCGGTCAGCAAAGCGGCGGCCTGCACCCGGTTACCCTGACCCTGCAACGCGTGGTAGAACTCTTTCACGGCATGGGCTTCGATGTGGCCGACGGCCCCGAAATCGAAGACGATTTCCACAATTTCCAGGCACTCAATATCCCGCAAAACCACCCGGCACGCGCCATGCAGGATACTTTTTACGTGGAAAACGGCGATGTGCTGCGCACCCACACCTCGCCGATTCAGATCCGCTATATGCTGGACAAAAAGAACCCGCCCATCCGCATCATCGCCCCCGGTCGCGTGTACCGCGTCGATTCCGACGCCACCCACTCGCCGATGTTCCACCAGGCCGAAGGCTTGTGGGTGGAAGAAGGCGTCACCATGGCCGATTTGAAAGCCGTGTTCACCGACTTTATCCGCCGCTTTTTCGAGCGTGACGATTTGCAGGTGCGCTTCCGCCCCTCGTTTTTCCCGTTCACCGAACCCTCCGCCGAAATCGACATCATGGGCGACAACGGCAAATGGCTGGAAGTGGGCGGCTGCGGCATGGTGCATCCCAACGTGCTGAACAACGTAAATATCGACCCCGAACGCTACACCGGCTTCGCCTTCGGCATTGGCCTTGACCGCTTCGCCATGCTGCGCTACGGCGTGAATGATTTGCGGCTGTTTTTTGACAATGATTTGAATTTTTTGAAACAGTTTAAATAAGTTTTCAGACGGCCTGCAGAGAGTGATGCACATGATTTATACCCGAATGTTCCACGGCCCGTTAGGAAAGATGATTGCCTGCGCCACAGAACAGGGCTTGTGCCTGCTGGAGTTTGTCGGCAGCAAAAGGATCGAGCGCGAGCAGCGGGATTTGCAGTGTTTGCTCAAACGGCGTTTGCTTGCCGGAAACAACCGGCATCTGGAGCAGACTGAAGTCGAGCTGCGCGAATATTTTGCAGGAGAGCGGCGGCAGTTTGATGTGGCGCTGCATACACCGTCCACACCGTTTCAGGCGCTTGTTTGGGCAGCGCTGCAACAGATTCCCTATGGCGGAACCGTCAGCTATCAAGAGCAGGCCGCCCGCATCGGCAGGCCTTCCGCCGTACGTGCCGTTGCCAATGCCAACGGGCAAAACCGTGTGTCGATTATTATCCCGTGCCACCGCGTCATCGGTTCAGACGGCAGCCTTACAGGCTACGGCGGCGGATTGCAGCGCAAACAATGGCTGCTGGAGCATGAGGGCGGATTCAAGCCGCATTCGGACGATTTGTTTGACGCGGAGTAGCATGAACGAAATCATGTTATCCGGAATATACTTCTGCCGACCGTGCAGGAATGAAATTCCATCATACTGTTTTAAAATAACCATTTCCCGGCACAGGCCGTCTGAAATTTAAAATAACCGGTTTAAGCATTATTTAAAGAGACCTCCCATGCAATTTTCCTACAACTGGCTGAAAACCCAAGCCGATGCCCATCTTTCCGCTGACGAATTCGCCCATCTGCTCACCATGTCCGGCCTCGAAGTCGAAGAAGCCGACAAAGCCGCGCCCGAGTTTAGCGGCGTGGTGGTGGCCGAAGTGAAATCGGTGGAAAAACATCCCGATGCCGACCGCCTGAACATCACCCAAGTCGATGCCGGCACCGGCGGGCTGATTCAAATCGTTTGCGGTGCACCGAATGTGCGCGCCGGCATCAAAGTACCGTGTGCCTTGCCGGGCGCGGTGTTGCCGGGCAATTTCAAAATCAAGCCCACCAAAATGCGCGGGCAGGTTTCCAACGGCATGCTGTGTTCCACCAACGAATTGGGCCTACCCGACGACGGTGTGGACGGCCTGCACATTCTGCCCGCCGATGCGCCCGTCGGCCAAAATCTGCGCAACTATCTGGATTTGGACGACACCGTTTTCACCCTGAAAATCACCCCCAACCGCACCGATTGCTTAAGCATCAAAGGTTTGGCGCGCGAAGTGGCGGCCTTGACCCAATGCGCCCACACACCGGCGGCGGTTCAGACGGCCGCCGTGCAAAGCAGCAAAATCCAGCCGGTGCGCATCGATGCGCCTGCCGATTGCGGCCGCTTTTTAAGCCGCGTGATTGAAAACGTGAACGCCGAAGCACCCACGCCCGATTGGTTGAAACAGCGTTTGGCGCGCAGCGGCATCCGCAGCATTTCGGCGCTGGTTGATATCGGCAACTATGTGATGCTGGAGCTTGGCCAGCCGATGCACGTGTTTGATGCCGACAAATTGTCCGGCAGCATCATCGTGCGCCGCGCCGCAGAAGGCGAAACGCTGGAATGTTTGAATGAAAAAACCGTATGCCTGTCTGAAAACACTTTGGTGATTGCCGATGAACAAGGCGCGTTGAGCATGGCCGGCATCATGGGCGGCGCAGCGAGCGCGGTTTCAGACGGCACCAGAAACATCGTGCTGGAAGCAGCTTGGTTCGCACCGGAAATCATCGCCGGCAAATCGCGCCAATACGGCTTCGGTTCCGATTCGTCTTTCCGCTTCGAGCGCGGCGTAGACTTTGAATTGCAGCGCGACGCCATCGAGCGCGCCAGCGAATTGGTATTGCAGATTTGCGGCGGCGCGGCGGGCGAAATCACCGAAGCCGTGGGTAAGCTGCCCGAACGCAAAACCGTAGCCGTGCGCACGGCGCGGGTAGAAAAACTGTTGGGCGTGGCGGTGGACGAAGCGCGCATCGAAAGCATTTTGGCTGTGCTGGGCCTGCAACCGAAAAAAGTTTCAGACGGCCTGCAAACCATTTCGCCGAGCTTCCGTTACGACATCGAAATCGAAGCCGATTTAATCGAAGAAATCGCCCGCGTTTACGGCTATGAAAACATTCCCGACGATGCCACTTCAGGCCGTCTGAAAATGTTGGCGCTGCCCGAAACCCGCCGCAACCGCTTCGCCGTTTACAACCAAATGGCCGCGCGCGGCTATCAGGAAGTGGTGAGCTATGCCTTTGTTGACGAGCAATGGGAGCGCGACTTCGCCGCCAACGAAAATTCCATCCGCCTGCAAAACCCGCTGGCGGCGCAATACAGCGTGATGCGCTCTACCCTGATCGGCGGCTTGGTGGAAATCCTGCAAAACAACCTCAACCGCAAACAAAACCGCGTGCGCGTGTTTGAAATCGCCCGCGTGTTCAGCAAAGATTCAGACGGTCGTTTCGTGCAAAACGAGCGCATCGGCGGCTTGGTTTACGGCTCCGCCGATCCCGAACAATGGGGCGAGAAAACCCGCACGGCCGATTTTTACGATGTGAAAGGTGATGTCGAAGACCTGCTGGGCGGCAAAAACGTGTCGTTCGTGAAGGCCGAACATCCCGCGCTGCACCCCGGCCGCACCGCCGAAGTCGTGATGGACGGCCATACCGTCGGCTTTATCGGCGAGCTGCACCCGCAATGGCTGCAAAAATACGACCTGCCGCAAGCCGCGCTGGTGTTTGAAATCGACATGGCCGCCGTGCTTGGCAAAGAAAAAACCGTTTACCGCCCCGTGTCCAAATTCCAGCCCGTGCGCCGCGACTTGGCGTTTGTGCTGCCTGAAAACGTGCCGCACGATGTTTTGTTGGGCGCACTGAACAGTGTGAAGAGCAGTTTGGTGCAGGAAATCGCCGCATTCGACGTTTACCGCGGTGCAGGTTTGCCCGAAGGCATGAAGAGTATCGCGGTGAAAGTTCTGTTGCAGGATGCGGAAGCCACGCTGACCGACGAAGCGGTGGAGCCTTTAATCGAAAAACTGGTGAAATCCGCTGAAAGTGCGGGTGCGCAACTGCGGCGTTAAAATTTTCGATATTCTCTTGAATTCTAAAAAAAAATTAGTGATAATCCACATCTGTTGAAAAAACGAAGGTAATAAAATGACACTAACTAAAGCCGAATTGGC
>JBHALY010000128.1:0-3731 GCA_041827905.1 Neisseria dentiae | reverse complement strand
CTGCATTGGCGGATTTGCGGGTGATGACAAAAGACGCGCATAGCCCCGCAGCCAAATGGCTGGTGGCGGATGCGGCCGATATGCTCAAGCCCACCGGCCTGCCCGAAGCCGATGTTACTTGGGTTTCCCACGCGATTGTGGGCAGCAGGGGTTACGAGCTGCTCGACGGCCTGCCGTCGGCCAAAGAATACGATTATTGCGTATGGAAAGGCGTCGATCCCGAGTTCCACCCTTACGGCGCCTGTTTTCACGATATCGGCGAAAAGCTCAGCACGGGACTGCTCGAATGGTTGCGCAGCAAAGGGGCAGAAATCATTATTGTGGGCGGATTGGCCACGGATTATTGTGTAAAAACAACGGTTTTGCAGCTTTTGAAAGGCGGCGGCTGGAAAGTGGTCGTGAATGCGGCAGCATGCCGGGGCATCGCGCCTGAAACCGTGGAAACGGCATGGAACGAAATGATAGATGCCGGCGCGGTGGTGTTGGAAAACGCCGATGTGATTTCAGATTATATTAAAAATCAATAGGTTGATTGTGTTTCACGTGAAACATAGCGGTTATTGACGGATTTGGCGCAATGAAAATACTGTTGGTAAGGCTCTCGAGCATGGGCGATTTAATCCACACGCTGCCTGCGGTGAGCGATTTATCGCGTATGCGCCCTGATGTGGAACTGCATTGGTTGAGCGAAGCGGGTTTTGCCGACATCGCCCGCCTGCATCCGTTTGTGAAAGAAGTACACACGATGCGCTGGCGGCAATGGCGCAAACAATTGAACCGGGCGGAAACATGGCGCGAAATAGGCCGTCTGAAAAGCGTTTTGCAACGGCAGCAATTCGATTTTGTGTTAGACAGCCAAGGGTTGATGAAAAGCGCGCTGTTTGCAAAAACCGCCAATGCGCCCGTGAAAGGCTTGGATTTCAACAGCGCACGCGAACGCTGGGCAGCTTTGGCTTATAACCAAACTTATGCCGTGCCCAAAGGCAGAAACGCCGTTTGGCGCAACCGTGCTTTGTTTGCACAGGCATTCGGTTATGAAATGCCTGCCGAGCAGCGTTTCGGGTTGAGTGTGCCGCCGGAAGGCCGTCTGAAAGATTTGCCCGAACATTATTATGTTGCCCTGCACGCCACCAGCCGCGACAGCAAACTGTGGCCGCAGGATTGTTGGCTTAACTTATTGCAAAAGCTGTATGACGGCAGCGGCAGCCCCGTTTACCTGCCGTGGGGTAATGAAACGGAAAAACTGCGCGCGGAAAACATCGCCGCCAAACTGCCGTTTGCCCGCGTGTGCGACAAGCTGAACCTGTTGCAGGCCGCTTTCCTGCTCGATAATGCCGCCGGCGTGATTGGTGTGGATACCGGCCTGCTGCATCTCGCCAATGCGTTGGATACGCCTGTTGTCGGCATCTACACCGATACCGACCCGGCCAAAACCGGCGTGCAGGTTTCGCCGTGGGCGCTGAATCTCGGCAATGTGGCGCAGATTCCGGAGCCGGAAGAAGTGTATCAGAGCCTGCTATCGTGCATTCGGGCCAAATTCGAGGCCGTCTGAAAAATGAAAGCGGAGTTGCCACCATGCCGTTTTCAGATGGCCAGTGTAATTTCCCGATATTTGCCATACATCATATAAATGCTTGAGAGCAATTACTTTAATTCGGGTATAATCCCTATTCCGTTTGGCGGTGCGAGCCGTTTTTGCAGAACGGGCGTGTTGTTTTTTCTGCAAAAACCGTTTAACCGATTACTGCCGGAAGCCCGGCTCAAGGAGAGTTTATGAAAGCACTGGTTGCCGTAAAACGAGTGGTGGATTACAACGTTAAAGTCCGCGTGAAAGCCGACGGCTCAGACGTGGATATCGACAATGTTAAAATGTCGATGAACCCGTTTGACGAAGTGGCCGTAGAAGAAGCCGTGCGCCTGAAAGAAGCAGGCAAGATCAGCGAAATCGTGGCTGTGTCGCTGGGCGGCAAAAAAAGCGAAGAAACCCTGCACACCGCTTTGGCAATGGGTGCCGACCGTGCCGTTCATGTGGAAACCGATGCCAAACTGGAGCCGCTGGCGGTAGCCAAACTGCTGAAAGCCGTTGCCGACAAAGAAGCGCCGCAGCTTTTATTGCTGGGCAAACAGGCCATTGACGACGATGCCAACCAAACCGCACAAATGCTGGCTGCCCTGCTCGGTGCCGCACAAGGTACGTTTGCCTGCAAAGTGGCGCTGGAAAACAGTGAAGTGCTGGTTACCCGCGAAGTGGACGGCGGTGAAGAAACACTGGCTTTGAAACTGCCCGCCGTAATCAGCGCCGATTTGCGTTTGAACGAGCCGCGTTTCGTAAAACTGCCCAATATTATGGCAGCCAAGAAAAAGCCGCTCGAAAAAGCCACGCCGGCCGATTTGGGTGTGGACATCAGTTCGAAAACCAACGTCGTGAAAGTTGCCGAGCCCAAGCCGCGCCAAGCCGGCATCAAAGTAGGCAGCGTTGCCGAACTGGTTGAAAAATTGAAAAACGAAGCCAAAGTTATTTGAGAAGGGGCGAGACATGAGCGTTTTAATTATTGCAGAACACAATAACCAACAGTTAAACCCCTCCACCCTGCACGCCGTTACCGCTGCCGCCAAACTCGGTGAGGTGCATATTTTGGTAGCCGGCAGCAATGCTGCCGCAGTAGCCGAATCTGCTAAGCAAATCAATGGCGTAACTAAAGTTTTGCTGGCAGATGCCCCTTATTACGGCGAAGCGCTTGCCGAAGAAATTACCCCGTTGGTGGTAAAGCTGGCCGGAGATTACCGGTATATCGGCGCAACGGCCACCGCTTTCGGTAAAAACCTACTCCCCCGCATCGCCGCCCTGCTCGATGTACCGCAGATTTCCGATTTAACCGAAGTGGTTGATAATAAAACATTTATCCGGCCTATTTATGCAGGTAATGCTTTTGAAACCGTGCAGAGCGATGCGCCGAAACTGGTGCTTACTTTCCGCGCCACTGCATTCGATGCGGCGGAAAACGGCGGTAATGCCCAAATAGAAACCGTAGAAGCCACGCCCGCACAAAACCTGAGCCGTTTTGTGAAGCGCGAACTTACCCAATCCGACCGCCCCGAACTTACCCAAGCCAAAGTGGTGGTGGCCGGCGGGCGCGCATTGGGTAGCGCCGAACAGTTCAATGCCCTGCTTACGCCATTGGCCGATATTTTCGGAGCTGCTATCGGCGCATCACGCGCCGCCGTCGATGCCGAATATGCCCCGAACGATGCCCAAGTGGGCCAAACCGGCAAAGTGGTCGCTCCGCAACTCTATTTTGCCATCGGCATTTCCGGTGCTATCCAGCACACCGCCGGCATGCAGGACAGCAAAGTAATTGTAGCGATAAACAAAGACCCAGATGCCCCTATTTTCAGCGTATCCGATTACGGCATTGTCGGCGACTTGTTCGACATCGTGCCGCAATTAACCGCAGCCTTGAAAAGCTGAACGTTTCACGTGAAACAGGCCGTCTGAAAAGGTTTCAAAGGTTTCAGACGGCTTTCATTATCATTAAATGAAGCGAGAAAATAATGATTAAAAATCTTGCAACGTTAAGCCAATGTGGCAAAATGCCTGCCTGCCTGCAGGGTGGAGGGGTTTAACTGTTGGTTATTGTGTTCTGCAATAATTAAAACGCTCATGTCTCGCCCCTTCTCAAATAACTTTGGCTTCGTTTTTCAATTTTTCAACCAGTTCGGCAACGCTGCCT
>JBHALY010000127.1:0-18877 GCA_041827905.1 Neisseria dentiae | reverse complement strand
GAAAGCGGTTTGCGGCCTGCCGACAAACACCACCGCCCGCCCTTGCGGGCTGACGGCGATTTTGTGCACGGCATCGGCGCGGCGCAGGTTTTGGCTGTGCCACGCCCAGAAAAAAGCGGCCGCCAGCAACAGCAAACCGATGATACGCGCCGTGCCGTGAAACGCGGTGAGGCAGAGATAAGCCGCCCAAAGATGCAGAAACACCGTTAGGGCTTTGCCGGTTGGCGAAGGTTTGAAGGCCGTCTGAAAAGGGCGCATCTTACATCATATTGTCGAATACGGGGGTGATGTTCAGCTCGGCCTCTTCCATATCGAGCACCATGTCGTGGATTTCCACTTCGAAGTATTCCCAGAAGGCTTTCAGGCTCATATCGGCCGGCCATTGGCTGCGGGGGATGTCCCAGCCGGAAATTTCGGCTTCGAAAATGGTTTGGTAACGCTCGTCGAAATAGGAAACCACCGCTTCGGGTTCGTCGAACTGCGGCACGAGAAACACCGAGCAGTTGCTGCGGATTTGTTCCAGCGTTAAATCGGGCATATTTTCATCGGCCTGTTTGAGCCAGGCGAGAAAATTTGCGGTGGGCTTCAGCACCACGGCGGTGCGGTCAACAAAATACATGGCGCGTCCTTGCGGGTAAATTTCAGACGGCATTGTACTGAATATCGGCGGCAAACCGAAAGGCCGTCTGAAAAATTTTTCAGACGGCCTGTTATTATGTTTTGCTTTGCAGCGGTTTAGGTTTAGTGGTCGCTGGCTTCCGCCGCGCCGATACCGGTCATGGAGCGCACGTATTGTGCTTCAAAACCTGCTTTATCAATCTCGGCCTGTTTCGATTTGTCGGTAACCGAGAAGAACCAGGCAGAAATAAAGGCCAGCGGAATCGAGAACAGGGCGGGGTTGCTGTAGGGGAAGATGGCTTCTTTATGGTGCAGCACTTTCACCCATACGGTGGGGCCGAGGATAATCAGCACGAAAGCCGCCAGCAGGCCGAGGAAGCCGCCGATAACCGCGCCGCGGGTGGTTAAGCCTTTCCAGAACATCGACAGGGCGAGAATCGGGAAGTTGGCCGAGGCTGCCAGTGCGAACGCCAAACCCACCATGAAGGCGACGTTTTGGTTTTCAAAGGCGATGCCCAACACGATGGCCATCACGCCCAAGCCCAAGGTGGCCAAACGCGATACACGCATTTCTTGTTCCTGCGAGGCTTGGCCTTTGCGGAAAACCGAGGCGTAAAGGTCGTGGCTCACGGCAGACGCGCCGGAAAGGGTCAGGCCGGCCACCACCGCCAGAATGGTGGCGAACGCTACCGCGGAAATAAAGCCCAAGAAGAGGTTGCCGCCGAGTGCGCCGGACAAGTGAACCGCCGCCATATTGGTGCCGCCGATCATTTCGGCAACGGATTTGCCGTCTTGGATCATGGTGGTGAAGAACTGCGGGTTATCTTTGGTAACGAAGATAATCGCACCAAAACCGATGATGAAGGTCAAGAGGTAGAAATAACCGATAAAACCTGTGGCCACAAACACCGATTTGCGTGCTTCTTTGGCATCGGGCACGGTAAAGAAGCGCATCAGGATATGCGGCAGGCCGGCGGTGCCGAACATCAATGCCAAGCCCAGCGAGAGCGCATCAATCGGGTTGGAAACCAAGCCCCCGGGCGACATGATGGTGGTGCCTTTTTCGTGGATTTCGGTGGCTTTTAAAAACATGCCTTCGAGGCTGAAACCGGAGGCTTTCAAAATCATAAAGGCCATAAACGAAGCGCCCGAAAGCAGCATCACGGCTTTGATGATCTGTACCCAGGTGGTGGCCAGCATACCGCCGAACAACACATAGGCAACCATCAGCGCGCCTACGATAACCACGGCGGAAGTGTAGCTCATGCCGAACAGCAGCTGGATCAGTTTGCCTGCGCCCACAACTTGGGCAATCAGGTAGAGAATCACCACCAACAGGGAGCCGCTGGCTGCAAACACGCGCACGGGGCCTTGTTTGAGGCGGTAGGCCACCACGTCGGAAAAGGTGAATTTGCCGAGGTTGCGCAAGCGTTCGGCAACCAGAAACAATACGATGGGCCAACCCACCAAGAAGCCGGTGGAATAGATCAGGCCGTCGTAGCCGGTGGTGTAAACCATGGCCGAAATACCCAAAAACGAAGCGGCAGACATATAATCGCCCGCAATCGCCAAGCCGTTTTGGAAGCCGGAAATGCCGCCGCCGGCGGTGTAGAAGTCTTTGGTGGACTTATTCTGCTTGGCCGCCCATTTGGTGATGAACAGCGTTGCGCCCACGAAAATCAGGAACATCACGATCGCCGAAATATTCAGCGGCTGTTTTTCCACATCGCCGGTTAAGGCGTCTGCCCAAACGCTGCCCGAAGCGAGCAGGGCTAAGGTGCCGGTTAAAAATTTATTCATGCTTATTCTTCTCCCTGAACTTCGCGGACAACTTCTTTGGTCATTTCTTCGAATTTACCGTTGGCGATGCTGACATAAATGCCGGTGGTGATAAATGAAAACACAATCACGAAAATACCGGCGTAGATGCCCCAAGTGGTAATGCTGCCTTCGGACACGGGTTTGCCGAACATTTCGGGCGCGGTGCCGATCAGCCAGATGTAGGCCACATACATCACAAAAATAACAGCCGAAAAACTCCAGCCTATCAGCGCTTTTTGTTGCGCCATCTGTTTGAATTTCGGGTGCGACAGCACTCGCTGTGCGGTTTGTTTATCCATTACTTTCTCCTTCTATTAAGAACGCTTATCGGTAAACGGGGTGGATTAAAATGAAAAAACATTGCTATGGCTAATATTATTTTCTGATAGTATCAATCCGTCCGGCTGATAATGCGCCGGACAGAATTGATTTTAAAAGCAATCACCGAATCAGAAAAACCTTTCAGACGGCCTGCAAATATGCTAAAACATCATAATCAATATTTGATACGGCGCTGTATCCGGCGGCAGTTGTTTACAAAGTAATAAAGTAACGGCCGGCACAGGATAAGCGCCGGTAACGATTCCACCGACTTGTGCAGAAGAAAAACATGGACTACACCCAGCTTAAAACTTTTACCGAAGTTGCCCATATCGGCAACCTAACTCAGGCGGCGGAGCGTTTGCACCTGTCGCAGCCTGCGGTTTCCGCGCAAATCAAGTCGCTCGAAAAACGTTTGGACGTTACCCTGTTCAAGCGCACCACCAACGGTATGGCGCTCACCCCCGCAGGCGAAGTGTTCCTGCCCGAGGCCGAGGCTTTGCTGCAACACCACCACAAACTCGACTGTTTTGCCAAAACCCTTTCGGAACATTATGTTACTCATGCCGATTTGGGCCTTATCCACCCCGTTGCCCCCGATAAAATCACCGGCCTGACGCAAAGTATCCTGAAACAGGATCCGGATATCATGCTGCATATCCAATACGGCATGAGCGGCGAAATCGAGCAGCGCGTGTTAGACAAACAACTGCACGGCGGCTTTTTTCTCGGCCCCGTAACCCGCCGCAGCCTGCGCAGCCTGTTTCTCGGCGACATTCAATATGCGCTGGTCTGCCATGCGGGCGAAACCGGCCGCATCAGAGCCAACCTGCCCGGAAGTTTGGAAGAATATGCGTGGATTGAAATGTCGGTGGTGTCGAGCAGCCGCAAACATATGCAGCAGTTTTGGCGCAAACACAAAATCTCACCCAAACAGCAGATTATCTGCGACTACCCGCAAACCATCATCGATTTGGTTTGCGAAGGCACGGGGCTGGCGATGATACCCGCCCAAAAAGCCGAAGCTGCGCGCGCGGCGGGCAGGCCGATCGACATACTTGATGAATACCGCCAAACCCTGCCGCTGCACTTTATTTATCTCGACGAATTTGAAGAAGACCCGGTATTGAATCTGCTCAAGGGCTGCGTGGAAGAGGTTTGGGCGGATACGGTGGCTTGATATCGGCGCGGATATTTTTTCAGACGGCCTGAAACCGCTGCGAAATCCGAACAGGCCGTCTGAAATGCTTCAATGCCGCCATGCCCGGGCTTGACCCGGGTATCTCTTTATTCTTCAAGAAGCAGTATAAAAAACAGCAATACCCGGCTTGATGCCGGGTATTTTATTTGAATGAAAGCGCAGAGCTGTCTTTACCGCCGTGCATTGAAAAACTGTTGCAGCAGCGCACCGCACTCGTCGGCCAGCACGCCGCCGGTAACCGCCGTGTGGCGGTTTAAGCGGATATTGCCGAACAAATCCACCACGCTGCCGGCCGCGCCCGTTTTCGGCTCTTTTGCGCCGTAAACCACGCGGGCAACGCGGGCTTGGATTAATGCGCCGGCGCACATGCTGCAAGGTTCGAGCGTAACATAAACGTCGCAGCCGTCGAGGCGGTAGTTTTGCAGCGCTTTTCCGGCGGCTTCCAATACGCCGATTTCGGCGTGGCGGCTGATGTTGCAACTGCCCACGCAGGTGTTGTGCGCCGCCGCAATGATTTCTCCGTTTTTCACCGCCACCGCGCCCACCGGTATTTCGCCCGCCGCGGCCGACTGCTCCGCCTGCGCCAAAGCCACGCGCATAAAACGTTCCATTTCCGCAGCGGGCGGAAACACCGCCACCGGCGGATGCAGACGCACCGCTTCGAGCAGGGCGTTTTTTTCAGACGGCGCCAAATCACACACGCCGATATTGCGTTCGGCGGCGGCGAGCTGCCACAACGTGCTGCGGGTAACGGTTAATCCGGCCGCTTTCAGCAGCAGAAACGCACCGGCCGCGCCGTGCGCCCGTATATCCGCCTGCGTGCGGATGCTGAGCGATTGCAGTGTCTGCAAAACTTTAGGGGCAAAGGGTGGATGGGTGAGCTGCATTATGATTAAACCGTGGCCGTCTGAAAAACAACGGCGATTGTACAACAGATAAAGGGCGGCGGATTGCATGGCACTTTTTCAGACGGCCTGCCGCATATATAACGTTTAGCCCCGAAAAGCCTGACGGCATAGAAGCAAGCATTCTTTGTATTGGCACGGCGATTACCGTACAATGCGCGTTTTTACCAGCTTTTCAGGAAACATCATGTTGAAAAAATTCGTTCTCGGCAGCGTGGCTGCATTTGTTTTGGCGGCTTGCGGTAACGAAGGCGCAAGTTCTTCCGCTTCGGCTCCCGCCGCATCTGCCCCGCAAACCCAAGCGGCCGCCGGTTCGCTGTTGGAGCGCATCAATAACAAAGGCACGGTAACCGTGGGCACCGAAGGCACTTATGCGCCGTTTACCTATCACGACGAAAGCGGCAAATTAACCGGTTACGATGTGGAAGTTACCCGTGCCGTGGCCGAAAAACTGGGCATTCAAATCGAATTCAAAGAAACCCAATGGGACGCCATGCTGGCCGGTTTGAAAGCAGGCCGTTTCGACGTGGTGGCCAACCAGGTGAGCCTGACCACGCCCGAGCGCCGCGCCACTTTCGACAAATCCGCCGATTACAGCTATTCCGGCCCGATGGCGGTCGACCGCAAAGACGACAACCGCATCAAAACGCTGGCCGATGTTAAAGGCCTGTCTGCCGCGCAAACCCTGAGCAGCAACTACGGCGAAATGGCGCAGAAAGCCGGAGCCAAAATCGTTCCGGTTGACGGCATGGCGCAAGCGCTGACGCTGGTTCAGCAGAAACGCGCCGACTTCACCTTCAACGATTCGCTGGCTCTGCTCGATTATATGAAGAAAAACCCTAATTCCGGCCTGAAAACCGCTTGGGCGGCTCCTGCCGAAGAAAAACTGGGCGCAGGCTTTATCGTGAATAAAAACAACGACGAAGCATTGGCGAAAATCAGCGGTGCGGTGGAAGAGCTGCGCCAGGACGGCACGCTGAAAAAACTCGGCGAACAATTCTTTGGTGAAGATGTAAGTGTTAAGTGATTTTTTAAGCGCTCTGCCTTTTATGACCGAAGCCCGTGCGGCTTTGGTCATAAACGCATTTTGGCCGATGGTGAAAGCGGGGTTTCTGTATTCGATTCCGCTGGCCGTCGTTTCTTTTATCTGCGGCATATTAATCGCCCTCGGCGTGGCGTTGGTGCGGGTAGTGCCCGTGGCCGGCCTGTTTCACCGCCTGCTTTTGGGCGTGGTGCAGTTTTACGTTTCCGCCATACGCGGCACGCCCATGCTGGTGCAGCTGATGGTGGTGTTTTACGGCCTGCCCGCCATCGGCATCACCCTCGACCCGCTGCCTACCGCCGTTATCGGCTTTTCGCTCAACATCGGCGCCTATGCCTCCGAAACCATACGCGCAGCGATTTTGTCGGTGCCCAAAGGCCAATGGGAAGCAGGTTTTTCCATCGGCATGACCTATATGCAGACCTTCCGCCGCATCATTATGCCGCAGGCGTTCCGCGTGTCTGTTCCGCCCTTGAGCAACACCTTTATCAGCCTGTTTAAAGACACTTCGCTGGCTTCGGTGGTTACCATCACCGAGCTGTTCCGCGTGGCGCAGCAGATTGCCAACGCCAGCTACGATTTCCTGCCTGTTTATATCGAAGCCGGCCTGATTTACTGGGTGTTCTGCTTCTTTCTCTTTATCGGCCAGGCCAAACTCGAAAAACGGCTCGACCGTTACGTTGCCAAGTGAGCAAGCCCATGATCGAAATCCGCAATATCCACAAATCGTTCGGCAGCAACGCCATTTTGCGCGGCATCGACTTGGATGTGGCCAAAGGCAGCGTGGTGGTGATACTCGGCCCCTCCGGTTCGGGCAAAACCACTTTCCTGCGCTGTCTCAACGCTTTGGAAATGCCGCAACAAGGCACGGTGGCTTTCGACGGCAGCGAACCCCTGAAGATTGATTTCGCCCGCCGTCCGTCGAAAAAAGACATCCTCGCCCTGCGCCGCAAATCGGGCATGGTGTTCCAGCAATACAACCTGTTCCCGCACAAAACCGCCTTGGAAAACGTGATGGAAGGCCCCGTGGCCGTGCAGGGCAAACCTGCCGCACAAGCCAAGCAGGCCGCTATGGCGCTGTTGGAAAAAGTGGGGCTGGGCGATAAAGCCGATCTCTATCCCTACCAGCTTTCAGGCGGCCAGCAACAACGCGTCGGCATCGCCCGCGCGCTGGCCATCCAGCCCGAACTGATGCTGTTCGACGAACCCACGTCCGCCCTCGACCCCGAATTGGTGCAGGATGTGCTGAACACCATGAAAGAGCTGGCCAAAGAAGGCTGGACCATGGTGGTGGTAACCCACGAAATCAAATTCGCCATGGAAGTGGCCGATACCGTGGTGGTGATGGATAACGGCGTGATTGTAGAGCAAGGTTCGCCCGAAACCTTGTTCCACCATCCGCAGCACGAACGCACCAAACGGTTTTTGCAGCAGATTAGGGTGACCGCTGAATAGTCCGTTTATTTTTATCGTTAAGCCACTTGTTTGGTTGCCGATCCGTCGTGCTCGGGTCAAGCCGGAGTATGAGGTGAGTACTTTTTCTTAGGTTGGTTGAATGCCATTAAAAGGCCGTCTGAACGTTTCAGACGGCCTTTTATTTGCCATAAAATGATAATAATTATTGTTCAATTTACAAGATTGCGGCAAAAAGCTACAATTTCCACTATCTCCTTTGTTTATTACATCAAAAATCCATGTCATATACGCCTATCTCCGATACAGAGCTCAAAACCGATATTATCGAGCACATCAATGAAGACCACCCGGATGCGGTGCTGGATATTGTGCGTACTTACGCGAATGCTCAGGCCGAATCAGCCGAAATCGTGGATTTATTTCAGGAGGGCGCTTGGGTTCGGATCGGCAGAGATACGGCGGCTCAAGAAACCTTAATACCTTTTTTATTGCAAGACGCAGGTATCGATGAGCAAATACATTATTTGGTGTTTCATGCGGCGGTGAAGCAGGGCAAACCGATTGGCGCTCAAAAAAATCAGTTTTTTACTGTGTTGGCTACCGAAAAAGCCAGCCCGAATATGCAACGGCTGATTTTGCAAAGTGCCGCAGCCTTGCCTGAAAACGAGCCGGGTTACGCACTTTATTTCATGCTTAAGAAACTTGAGCACAAAAATCCAGCTTCAACCGGTCATCGGTCTAAATACTATACCCGTTGGAAAAATCTGCTGATCATGTGGTGGATTCGCCGGATTTCCTCACAAAGGCGGCATAAATTGGTGCAATCCATGTATCAGGGCATGCGCTACTACACCGTGCGGGAAACGCGCAAAAGCCAGGCAGATAATCCGTATCACGATATTGCGGTGGTTGATGTTTTTCTGCATGGCGACACACAAGGCAGCCTGTGGGCGGCATCTTTGCAAAAAGGCGATTTACTGCGCAGCACTGCCGATTATCACGAACACACAGATCATTTACAGACAGGCAAAAGCGTATTGATTGCAGACGAAACCGCTCTGCCTACCGTTGCCGCGCTATTGCAGCAATGGAAAAATCCCGTTGCGCCCATTGTGATCAGCATCACATCATCAAGCCAAGATCAGATTTATTTACCCGATTCGCTAATGCCTGCCGCAACGGCACTTCACCGTATGGATAACGATGAGCAGCTGGCCGACAAAATCATCCGCCTGTTACACGACATTCCTGAAATCGATGCCGTATGGGGAGCGTGCGAAACTGAAGTAGCCACAAAAATCCGTAAATTTTTCAGAAACGAGCGTCATTTGATCGGCAAACAAAACCGTGTCAAAGGATATTGGAGAAAGGAGAAGGAAAAATGAGTAAAACACACAACAAATATCTGTTTAAACCGACTGCTTTGGCTATTTCACTGCTGTTGCCTTTGTCGGCTTATGCAGATGAAACCCAACCTGCTGCCCAAGCGAAAGCGGTGGAATTGGAAACGGTAAATGTAATTAGTAAGCGGGATAATAAAAATCTTATCGGGCGGACTTATGGTTACCAGGCAACCGAAAGCAATACTGCCACCAAAACGCAAATCCCGCTGAATCAAACCGCGCGCTCCGTATCGGTGATTACCCGTCAGCAAATTGAAGACCAAAGGCCGGCAACCATTTCTGAATCATTGAATTACTCTGCCGGTGCATTTACCGGCTTGGTGGGCGCGGCCACCCGTTATGATTATGTGGCCATGCGCGGCTTCAATGAAAACATGACCGACAATATTTTGGTCGACGGGCAAAAGCTCTTAAGCGATTCGAACACTTACAGCTCTATGCAAATCGATCCTTATTTCATCGAGCGCGTCGATATGCTTAAAGGCCCCGCCTCCGCCGTTTACGGCCGTGCGACACCGGGCGGGGTGGTCGCGGCGACAACCAAGCGCCCTCTGCACGATTCCTATCATGAAATCAATTTGTTCGGCGGCAGCCGGGAACATCTGGGCGTCAGTTTTGATTTAACCGACAATCTCAACGAATCCGGCAACGCTGCATACCGGCTGACCGGTTTGTTTAAACGTTCCGATTCGCAAAACGAAGGACATAAAAGCCAACGCTTTGCCATTATGCCGTCGGTTAGCTGGAATATAACGCCCGATACCCATCTGCTGCTGCAATCTTATATTCAAAATGACCCCGATGCAGGGTATCACAGCGGGTTGCCGGCCGAAGGTATGGTTTATCCCAAAAACGGTTTTACCTTCCCGCGCTCGTTTTCCGATTCCGAACCGAGCGATTATTTCAAACGCCGTCAGAATTTATACAGCTATCAGCTCACGCATCAGTTCAACCCCAATTGGCAAGTCCAATCCAAATTCCGTTATGCCGAAGTACATACCCGCAACCAGCAAACCTGGAATGTAGGCTGGGCCGACGACCAAAATCTGGCGCGCTCCGGCGGCAAAACAGTTGAACATTTGCGCTCTTATGCGGGCGACAACCACATCAAAGGCCATTTTGAAACCGGAGCGTTGAAGCATGAATTAATCGCCGGTGTGGATTACCAGCAGCGTAAAACCACCGCAGATGCGGCATACAATTTTTCCAGTATTCCGCTGTTGAATGTATACCAGCCGGTATACAGCAGCAGCCAACCGGTCTTTAACGATTATGCCTCGAATCAAACTTACCGCTTAAAACAATTGGGTATCTACTTGCAAGACCAAATCCGCTTGGGTAATTGGATTGTCAACGGCGGTTTGCGTCATGACCGTGTAGACACTACCGCCACCGATAATAACAGCGGATCGGTTTCAAAATGGAAAGGCGGTAAAACCACTTGGCAAACTTCCGCACTTTATGCCTTCGAAAACGGCATCTCTCCCTATTTGAGTTACAGCACCGGCTTCAACCCGAACACTTACGTTGACCAATCAGGTAATTTGTTGGAACCGACCACCAGCCGTCAATGGGAAACCGGTATCAAATACCAGCCCGCCGGCACACTTGATCTTTATACATTGTCGGTATACGACTTGCGTCAGGATAATGTGGCCAACCGGGTTATTAACGGCAATTACTACATTCCGGCCGGCAGTATCAAATCGCGCGGGGTGGAATTGGAAGCCAAAAGCCAAATCACGCCCAACTGGTTCCTTCAGGGTGCATTAACTTATAACCATGCGCGGTTTGCCGATAACAGCGGCGCGGAAGCCGAGTTAAACGGCAAAACACCTTATCAGGCTCCGAAGTGGATGGCTTCATTGTGGACAAACTATAAATTCGATACAGGTTTGAACGTGCATGCCGGTGTACGCCATATCAGCGGCATTTGGGCGGATCACCGCAACACCGTCAAACTGCCTTCTTATACCTTGGTTGATTTGGGCGTGCGCTACGATCTTGGCCGTTTGGTTCCGTCTTTACAAGGGCTTCAGACAAGTATCAGCGTAAACAATCTGTTTAACCGCCGCTATGTTTCTTCATGTGCAGGCATTGATTATTGCTATTACGGAGAAGGCCGCAATGTGTTGGCGAACGTTTCTTATCGATGGTAACGGAAAGATTTAAATCAAAAAATATATGTGTATAGTGGCTTCAATTTAACACGGGCAAGATACCGAGCCGCAGATAATGCGATAGTACGGAGCCGATTCTGTTGCCGCGGAGGGAGAATTATAAAATCGTTCTCTTTGAGCTAGGCAGCGCTGTACATATTAAATTGAAGCCACTCTAAATGTTTCAGACGGCCAAAAACTACCTTGAGGCCGTCTGAAATGCTTAAATCCCGTTATTATTTTGCAAAGGCTCCGGCCGGTTACGTTTTTCCAAAAGGCACGCACATCGGCGAGCCGTAAACCGGGTCGGCAATAATCATGCTCTTCAGGCCGAATACGGTTTGTATGGTTTCGATGGTCATGACCTCTTGCGGTGTACCGTGCGCGTAGATTTTGCCTTGGTGCAATACAACAATTTCGTCTGCATAACGGCAGGCCAGGTTCAAATCATGCAATACCATCACGACGGTTTTGCCTGTTTCGCGGTTCAGTTGTTGCAGCAAATCCAAAATTTCGATTTGATACGACAAATCCAAAAACGTGGTCGGTTCGTCCAGCAACAAATAAGGCGTATCCTGCGCCAAAGCCATGGCAATCCATACCCGCTGGCGTTGGCCGCCGGACAAGGTTTCTACCGCCTGCTCGGCAAACGTGTCGATACGTGTCAGCCGCATAGCGGTTTCCACCGCGGCTTCGTCACGTTCCTGCCATGCCCTGCCGAACGTGCGGTGCGGATAGCGGCCGTAACGCACCAACTGGCGCACGCTGATGCCTTCCGGCGTAACCGGGCTTTGCGACAGCATGGCCAAGCGGCGGGCGAATTCTTTACTGCCGTAATCGTGTACCGCCTTGCCGTCCAACACGATTTGCCCGCCCGCAGGCTGCAACTGCCGCGCCAGCGATTTGAGCAAGGTTGACTTGCCGCAACCGTTGGTGCCGATAAAAACGCTGATTTTTCCTTCGGGAATTTGGTGCGACAAATCACGGATAACGGTATGGTTATCATAAGAGACAATCAAATTTTGACCGTAAAGCATAAGTGTTCCTGTTAAGTGTTTCAGACGGCCTTAGGTTTAACCGACAACAACAAAGCCAAATAAAGCCCGCCAAAAGCTGCCGTAACGACACCGACGGGCAAGGGCGCGCCCGTCGGCAGCAAGCGCGCAACCAAGTCGGCCGCAACCAATAAAACCGCGCCGGTAACGGCGGCAGGCATGATCATCGGCCGGTCGGTTTTCATTAAGCTTCTTACGATATGCGGTGCGGCCAATGCCAAAAAAGGCACCGGCCCGGCCACGGTTACCGCCGTTGCCGTCAACGCCGTTGCCGCCAACAGCAGCAGCCACGAACTGCTTTTAAGCGGTACGCCCAAACCGGAAGCGGTGTCCCGCCCTAATGCCAACAGACTCAAGCGTGTGTTGAGTGCCATCAGACAGGCCAACAGCAGCGGCATGGCTGTCAAAGCAGTGAAAACATGCTGCCAAGAGCGTGCTTCCAAACTGCCGCTCAACCATGCTGCCATCTGTTGTGCGCTTTCCTCGCGCACGCCGGTCAATCCGAACTGCACCAAAGCCATGGCCGCCGCATTCACCGCCAAGCCGCTGACAATAATTTCCATACCGAAATTCAGACGGCCTCTTGTGCCCAGCAACACCAAAACCAATACCATCAGCGCACCGAGCAACGCGCTTTGCGTAATGCCCAGATAACCCGGCCAAAGCAAGCCTGCCGCTACCGCACCGACCGCTGCTCCCGCATTGATGCCGATAATGTCGGGGCTGCCCAGCGGATTGCGCGTTAAGCTTTGGAACACCGCTCCCGCAGCCCCCAAGGCCGCGCCTGCGCCTGCCGCGGTTAAAGTGCGCGGCAGCCACAAATCGAAAAACAGCCATTGCTTCATCGGATTAGCGGTACGGCGGATAATCTCAGCAATATCGCCGAGCAGAAAATGCTGCTTGCCCCACACGGCGGACAACACCAACGATAACAACAACGCCAGCACCAAGGCCGTCTGAATTTTTCCTTGGTTTTTCAAAGGCAGAAACAAGCCCTTCATTTGTTTGCTCCTTTTGAACGCAAGGCGACCACATACAGTAAAGGCGCGCCGGCCAGCGCGGTGATGATGCCGGTGGCGATTTCCGTCGGGGACAAAACAATACGCGCCAAAATATCGGAAAAAACGAGCAAGACTATTCCGATGAACAGACTGTAAGGCAGCAGCCAGCGGTAATCGTTTCCTGTCCACATTCTGGCAATGTGTGCGGCGGCCAAACCGACAAACGCCACCGGGCCGGCCACCGCTACCGACGAACCGGCCAATACCGCCGCACAAACCAGCACCGCCAGTTGCACCGGCAAAACTCTCGTTCCCAAGGAACGTGCCGTTTCCGTACCCAGTGCAATCAGATTGAGATGGTAGCCCAGCAACAGGGCAACAATTGCCGCAGGAACGGCAAAAGGCAGCATATCGCCAATAGTTTGCAACGTTACGCCGCCGAACGAGCCGCTGTTCCAGAAGCGCAAATAGTCAAATAAAATCGGATTAAGCTGCGATATTGCCGATACGTATGCGCTTAAGGCCGCACCGACAGCTGCACCGGCCAATACCAGCTTGCCGTAAGAACCGCGGCGGCTGCTCAAACCTATACCGCAAATCAGCGCAGACACCGTAAGCGAACCGCCCAATGCCAGCCAAAATTCGGATATGTTTTGCAAAAACGGTATCCAAAGCGCAGAAACGATGGCCGCTGCCGCACCCGCATTCACACCGAGCAAGCCCGGGTCGGCCAGCGGGTTTCGTGTCAGCCCTTGCATCAGCGCGCCCGACAAGCCCAAAGCTCCGCCGCAACAGGCGACCGCAAAGGTGCGCGGCAAGCGCGAATCAATCACCCAATCGTTGTAAATGCGCGGGCTGTCTGAAAAATAGTGCTGTAAATCAGTAAAGGTTAAAGGTTTGCTGCCAAATACCAAACCGCAGGCCAATGCCGTAACGGTCAATACTGCTGCAACCGCCAAACCGAAAAATAAGCTTGCCGTGGATTTCACAGCTCTTCCTTACTTGTGAGAGATTTCATACTATTAAGGCCGTCTGAAAATATAAATAGGCTTTTCAGACGGCCTTAATCCAAAGCTTTTTCAATGCGCCGCCATTCTTGATCCATCCGCCTCAGCCCCCAGCCCAGGCTCTGCGGCGTGGCCTGATACATGGCGGTGTTGACTTCGCGGTCAAGCAGCGGCAGGTAAGCCCCGCGTTTGACCGCCTTAATTTCACGAAACAGCGGCCGTGTTTCCACTACCTTTTGGTCTGCTTCGCTGTGAAACCAAGTAACGATGATGTCGCTTTGGTTGAGCTTGTCTGCGTTTTCCAAACCCAAATTAATCGACCACGAACCTCTGTCCAGGCTCAGCTTTTCCAGTTCGGGAGCCATTTTCATGCCCAATTTATACAAGGTATCCACACGCGGCTCGCCTTTGGCGTATACCGACAATTGCGGGTTACGGCCGCCGGAATAGATATAGGCAAAGGTTTTGCCCTGCAACTTGGGATAGCGGCGTTTGAAATCGGCATATTGCGCCTCGATTTGCGCTTTGAGTTCGGCGGCTTTTTCCTGTTTGCCAAATGCGGCGGCGATGATATCGATCTGCTCGTCCACCGTTGTCATCCACGGTTTGTGCGGGTGGGCGATAACCGGTGCGAAGCCGGAGAGCAGGCGGTAGTTTTCCTCACTCAAGCCGGATTGCGGCGCGATAATCAGATCAGGATTGAGCGATACCAGTTTTTCCGCATCTAATTCAGGATACATCGCCAGAGTAGGCGGCAAAGGCCGCTTCTCTTCAGCCATAAATTCCTTAAACCACGGCATATAGCCGTTTTCATCACCGCCCCATAGGTTGGCTTCAATGGCTACCGGATCAATGCCGAGTGCGACAACCAAATCTACCGGCGCCGTGCCCAACACCACCACGCGTTCGGGTTTTTTCTTCAAGGTAAGGCTGCCCAAGCTGCCGTTGATGGTAACGGGATATTTTTGTCCTGCTTTTTCATAAACCACAAACGGCTTGGCGGCCTGCTGCGCCTCAGGGCGGCAGGCCGTCTGAAAAATTATGCCGACGGCCAATAATGCCGTCAGCAACCTTGTGGCGATTTTACGGATATGAAATAACATGATGTGGTTGACAACAGAGAACCGGTTAAAAAATATTTTCAAAAAATGATAATTATTATCTATAATGTAAAAACACATTATATACGTTCTAACAAATGTTTCATCCGGTTTTATGAAAATTTAAACAAATTCGTGAAAGTTGAAGCCGCACGATATAAAAACCATCATCCTCAAATCATGGGGAAACATTTGTTCACATTGAAAGCATCTTAAATACTCACAAGCTATATTCAATCATTTTTGGAGCTTTTTGATGCACGCCTCTTTCAAACCCATTTTCAAACTCAGCACGCTAACTTTGTCGCTGCTTAGTGCAACTGCCTATGCTAACCAGGCCGATCCGGTTAATTTGCCGGCGGTAGAAGTGACCGGCCAAAGCGGTACGGTTGCTACTGTTACCGAAAACAGCAATGAATACACCATTCCCGCCATGTCCACTGCCACAGGCATGAAGCTGACCGATAAAGAAACGCCGCAGGCCACCAGTGTGATTACCAACCGGCGTATCAAAGACCAAAAACTCAATACCGTTACCGATGTGATGCAGCAAACCAACGGCGTTTTCGTGAGTGCCATCGACCGTGGCCGCAGCTCGTTTTATGCACGCGGTTTCCAAATCGACAAATATCAGGTCGACGGCCTCAACGTTACCTTCGACAACCAATGGATTTCAGGTGAAAACCTTGAAAACCTGATTATTTACGACCATGTCGAAGTGGTGCGCGGCGCGAACGGTTTAACTTCGGGCAACGGCGACCCGTCGGCACGTGTCAACCTTATCCGCAAACATGCCGACAGCAAAACGCGCCGTACCGCAATCGAAGCGGGTTACGGCCGCTGGAATCAATATTCCGCCTCAATCGACCACACCCAGCCTTTGAATGCCGAAGGCAGCGTGCGCGGCCGTATTATCGCTTCAAGAAACGGCGGCAAAAGTTTTGTTGATTTTGAAAAGTCATCGCAAAACATTCTATACGGGATTATCGATGCTGATATAGGTGACAAAACCCGGCTCTCTTTCGGCGCGAGCTACCGTCAAAACAATCAAGACAGCTATATGTGGGGCGGCCTGCCGCTGGCATTTTCAGACGGCAGCCAAACCGACTGGCCGCGCAGTAAAACTACTAGCACGAAGTGGTCTTATTGGAACAGCACCAACAGCAACTATTTCGTTGATCTAAGCCACCGCTTCAACAATGATTGGCAGGTTGCCCTTAAGGCAGACCACAGCCGAAGCAGTGGTAAATCCAAACTGGCGTATATGTATGGCTCGGTCGATAAAACCACCGGTTTGGGGTATGGCATCGGGTTCGGCCGCTATGAGCCTTTGCGTAAAGAAAGTAACGTACAAATTTCAATCGACGGCAGATACCCGCTTTTCGGCCGTAAGCATGAATTATTCTTGGGCGGCCAGTTTGGCCGCAATTACAACACTGCCGTAGGTTATCCCTATCAAAGCGGCACCGCGTCGGAAAGCCTTTATACTTGGAGCGGCAATATGGCCGAGCCGGATTGGGGTGTCAGCACCGTTCCCTATACTTCCACCGCACATGACCGCGGGCTTTTTGCCGCTACGCGCCTGAACATTACCGACCGCTTGGGAGTGGTTGCCGGTATGCGTTTGGCCAACTATAAGCGGGAGCGCAGCTATTACGGCATCGACACAAGTTACCGTTCGGGCAATATTTGGCTGCCTTACGGCGGCCTGACATTCGACATCAACGATAAGCACACGATCTATGCCAGCTATACCGATAGCTTTAAAACCCAGTACCAATTGGATGTTAACGGCCAAACACTCGACCCAACCCGCGGTAAAAACTATGAAGTCGGCCTGAAAAGCAGCTATTTCAACGACCGGCTGCAAAGCCAGTTGAACGTATTCAGGGTTGAGCAAGACAATCTCGCGCAACGCGACGGCACCAACACCGTTATCGGGATGCCCGCAGGCACCGCCGCTTATTACAATGCCAAAGGCGTGCGCACCCACGGCTATGAAATCGAACTCAACGGCCGTCTGACGCCGCAATGGAACATTTCTGCAGGTTTTACTTCAGCACGGGGTAAAGATGCAAGCGGTAATCAGGTCAATACCAACGTGCCGATGCGCCAATTCAAACTCTATACCACTTATGATTTCAGCAACCGCCTTGCCGGCCTGACTGTCGGCGGCGGTGTCAACTGGCAAAGCGGCCGCTACTACGATGGCGTTGCCCCGCTGAGCGGAAAAATCAGTGAAAGCAGCTATGCCCTGGTCAACCTGATGGCACGCTACCGCGTCAACAAACAACTGAGTGCGCAAGTTAATGTGGATAATCTGTTCGATAAAAAGCATTACAACGAATTCAGTTCCAATCAGGTCAATTACGGCACGCCGCGCAATATCCGCGCCAGTGTGCGGTATGAGTTTTGAGAATTAAGCCGATAAGTGTAAGCAAGCTTTTCCTACGTCCGTTGGTTTAATGAACAGGCCGTCTGAAAGAATTTTTTCAGACGGCCTGAATATTTTTTGTGAAAAAATTTTATTTTCACGCAAACGCTATAACGATGCAGGGCGGTTGTTTCCCGCCCTGTTTTTTATGAGCCTGCGGCTTCTTCAAAACCCGTTACCTCCAGCCCGAAGCCCGTCAGCCCGTTCATGGAAGAAGGTTTGCCCATCACGCGCATTTTCTGCACGTTGAGGCCGGCGAGAATCTGCGCGCCGATGCCGTAGGTTTTTTTGTCCCATTTTTTCACTTGGAAGCTGTTTTTCGGCAAAGTGCGGTCGAGTAGGGCACTGCCGTCTTCGGTGCGGTGCAGCAGGATAATCACGCCGCTTTCGGCCTGCTGGATGCGTTGCAGCGCGGCGGGCAGCGGCCAGGAATGGTTGGGATCGGCCTGAAGGAAGTCCATCACCGAAAACGGTTCGTGCACGCGCACGAGGGTTTCTTTTTCGGGGCGGATTTCGCCTTTTACCAGCGCCAGATGGGTTTCGCCGGACAGTTTGTCGACATAAACGTGTTGCTGGAATTCGCCCCACGGGGTTTGCACGGCGGTGTCGCCCATTTCTTCGAGCAGGCTTTCGGTGCGGCTGCGGTATTCGATTAAGTCGGCGATGGTGCCGATTTTGAGGTTGTGTTCTTCGGCGAACTTCATCAGCTCGGGCATACGCGCCATGGTGCCGTCGTCGTTGAGGATTTCGCAAATCACGCCGGCGGGAATCAGGCCGCTCATCTGCGCCAGATCGACGGCGGCTTCGGTGTGCCCGGCGCGCACGAGCACACCGCCTTTTTGCGAGCGCAAGGGGAAAATGTGGCCGGGCTGGACGATGTCTTCGGGTTTGACGGTAGGCGACACGGCCGTCTGAATGGTAAGCGCGCGGTCGGCGGCGGAAATGCCGGTGGAAATGCCGTGGGCGGCTTCGATGGATACGGTGAAGTTGGTGCCGTATTGGGCGCCGTTTTTCTGCGTCATCTGCGGCAGTTTGAGGCGGTCGACCAGTTCGTCGTTCATCGGCAGGCAAACGAGGCCGCGGGCGTGCTTAATCATGAAATTGACGGCCTGCGGGGTAACGAATTGGGCGGCCATCACCAAATCGCCTTCGTTTTCGCGGTCTTCGGCGTCGGTGATGATCACCATTTTGCCGGCTTTGATGTCGGCGAGTATTTCGGAAATAGGGGAGATGTTCATTGGATAACCTTTAGAGTTGCGGTTGCTGTAACCGGGACCAGTTGTAATAGCCGTAGAGCGAATTGAGCAGATACGCGCCGTACATCAGATACATGGAAGGGTTTTCCGCCCATAAAACGATAGACAAGATATTGAGCACAATCCATAAAGCCCATT
>JBHALY010000126.1:0-11283 GCA_041827905.1 Neisseria dentiae | reverse complement strand
GGTAAACACGCTGTTGATTTCGGCGGTGCTGATGTGGTTGTCTTTCCACAGCACCAGCGGGCTGCGGGCGGTTAAGTGGAATTGCCGGTAGGCGCTGTCGGCGCGCAGGTTAACGTTTTTAGCCTGTGCGGCGTTTTGTTGCGGCTGCCAGACTACATCGGCATCGGCGGCCACGCGGGCGGTGCCGTTTTGGAAAGGCAGTTCGGCTTCCAGATGAAGGGCGGGCAGCAGCCAGCCGTTGCCTGACGGTGCGGCGGTGCCGCTGCTTTTCCAATTTAACGGCAGGCCGCCGTTGCGGCGGGTGAGGCCGCTGATTCGGAACACACGGCCCGCTTCGGCAGATTGCTCCATGTTCAAATGAAAACGTTCGGTGCGGTAGCCGCCTTCGGGCAGGTGCAGGTTGATGCGGCTGTTTTCCACAATCAGGCGGTTAACATGCCAGGCGCGGCCGCGCGGCTGCCATAGGTCTTGCAGGCTCCAGCTGCCGTCGGCGCGGCGGGTAAGTTCGGCATCGGCGTTTTGCAGCACCCATTTTTCGATTTCCGCGCCGTTCCACAAGCTGCGCCACGAAAGGCCGATGCGCATTTCGCCGATATGCACGGCATCGGCGCGGCTGTTCGGTTTGCTCACGGCCACATCGCGCAGGGTAAGGGTGGGGCGCGGCAGCCAGCTGCGGCCGATATCGGTGCTGAAGCGCACCGTGCGGCTGGTGCCGCGTACGGCGTCGTCGGCCAGCGCCTGAATGCGGCGGCCGTCGAACAGATGGTGCAGCAGGAAATAAAGTCCGAATGCGGCGGCAGCGGCGGCTAATGTGCCGTACACCGCGAAACGCAGCCAGAATTTTCCCGATTGGAACAAACGGATCATGATAAAAGAATAACCGGTGAATGGGCGCAGTATAGCACAGAGGCCGTCTGAAACGCCGTGCGGCCGGCATGCGCGGCAGATTATTGCCATAGTGAATCCAATTTATTTTCGATACAAGGCAGCAAGCCGCAGACAGTACAGATAGTACGAAACCGATTCTGTTGCCGCTTCAGCGGCTTACAAAATCGTTCTCTTTGAGCTAAGGCGCAGCAACGCCGTAGCGGAAATGAAGTGGATTCACTATACTATGCGGCCAAAAGGAATCAGGAGGTTACGATGATTATCGTGATGCAGAAACAGGCAGCGCCGGAAGCAGTGGAGCGGGTAATCGGGTTTATCCGCAGCCGGGGCTTGCAGGAACATATTTCGCGCGGCGAAGAGCGCACCATTATCGGTGCGGTGGGCGACGAACGGGTGTTCCACCCCAACGAGCTGGAAAGCCTGCCCGGCGTGGAGCGTGCCATCCGCGTGTTGAACGAATGGCGCATCATCAGCCGCGAAACGCAGCCCGAAAGCAGCGTGATTACCGTGCGCGGCGTGTCGTTCGGCGGTGGCAGAATGCTTGATATAACCGCCAACCCGCAACGCGCAGATAACACCGATGCGGTGTTTGCCGATCCTTTTTACCTGCCTGCGCGCCCGTATGCTTCTGGCGGCAGCGGCAACGAAAAAGAACAAATCCGCACCATGCAGGCGGAGATTGCACGCTGCCACGAAGCGGGCAAGCCTGCGGTGGTGCGCATACGCGACGTGCGCCAGCTCGCCCCCGCGCTGGAGGCCGAAGCCGACGTGCTGTATCTGGGCGGCGAACTGATGAGCAACCGCGCCCTGCAAGACGAAGTAGGCCGTCTGAACACGCCTGTGGTGCTGTGCAAAGACAAACACCACCGTGCCGACGAATGGCTGGTGGCCGCCGAACACATCGCCCTGCGCGGCAATCACCATATTATCCTCGGCGAAGCGGGCACGCTCAGCTTCGAGCCGGAACACCCC
Source organism: Neisseria dentiae (assembly GCA_041827905.1). Classification (GTDB taxonomy): domain Bacteria; phylum Pseudomonadota; class Gammaproteobacteria; order Burkholderiales; family Neisseriaceae; genus Neisseria; species Neisseria dentiae_B. The sequence continues at coordinate 9,423 of JBHALY010000126.1, read as the reverse complement.
TACCGTTTGGACGTGGATGCCATCGTGCGCGTGCGCAAAGCCAGCCACCTGCCGGTGATTGCCAACATCACCCGTCTGTGGCACGGCGATATGCCGCAGCAGGTTTTGTATAAACTGGCCGAAGCCGCAGGTGCCGACGGGATTGTGAACAGCCTGTAAAGCCTGCCGGCCGCAGGCCGTTTGAAAACACCGCAAAGGTTGCAGATATGGATAGCGAAACCCAAAAAACCGCCCGCAACATACGCCGTCTGAAAAACCGGCAAACTGATGAAGAGCGCCTGCAAGGCTGGCAGCAAACCTGCGCCGACAAAGGCTTGAGCGGCGAATTCGCCTTGGCGGCAAAAATCGGCGGCGAGGCTTATACCGACGAGCAGGTCAGAATGGTAGCCGAATTGTTCGGGCGCTGAACGCGGTATTGTATTTAAAGATAACGCAGATGCGGAGAAACGTTTGCCGATGTCAGGCAGTAAACTGTATTGTTTTTAAAGAAAAAATTATGGAAAGGCCGTCTGAAACCGATATTTCAGACGGCCTGATAGCTTTACGGTTGCAGAACAAAGCGACCGGCAGATAATCCCTTAAACGGGTTTACAGGCCGTCTGAAAGCCGCTGTTATGAAATAAGCATTCCAATCAACGGCTTTCCCGTTTGAAAATTTTGTGCGGCCAAGCAATTTCCAATTGGAAAACCTGCTTAAAAAATGTACAATCGCCATTTTCACACCCCACCGTTCCACCCATGCGTATCGGCGCTTATCTGATAGACACCCCCGTCGCACTTGCGCCGATGGCAGGCATTACCGACAAACCTTTCCGCCGCCTCTGCCGCGAATACGGCGCGGGTTGGGCGGTGGGCGAAATGCTCAACAGCGACCCGACCCTGCGCCACACCCGCAAAACCCTGCGCCGCAGCGATTTTTCCGGCGAAAGCGGAGTGGCGGCGGTGCAGATTGCCGGCAACGACCCCGCGCAGATGGCTGAAGCCGCGCGTTACAACGTCGGTTTGGGCGCGCAGGTTATCGACATCAACATGGGCTGCCCGGCCAAAAAAGTCTGCAACGTTTCGGCGGGCAGCGCACTGATGCAGAACGAACCGCTGGTGTACGAAATATTAAACGCCGTGGTGAAAGCCGTTAACGTGCCCGTTACCCTGAAAACCCGTTTGGGCTGGCACGACGAACACAAAAACATCTTAACCGTGGCGCGCATGGCCGAAGAGGCGGGCATCGCCGCCATCGCCATTCACGGACGCACGCGCACGCAGATGTATCGGGGCGAGGCATCATACGACTTGATTGCCGAAGCCAAAAGCCGTCTGAACATCCCCGTGTGGGTAAACGGCGACATCACCAGCCCGCAGAAAGCGCAGGCCGTGCTGGCGCAAACCGGTGCCGACGGTATTATGATAGGCCGCGGGGCACAGGGGCAGCCGTGGCTGTTCCGCGATATAAGCTATTTTGCCGAACACGGCTGTTTGCCCGAGCCGCTGAGCGTGGCGCAATGCGGCGAAACCGCCCTGCGGCATATCGGCGCCATGCACGAATTCTACGGCGAGCGCGACGGCGTGCGCATCGCCCGCAAACACATAGGCTGGTATATAGCCGCGCTGCCCGACGGCGAAACCGTCCGCAGCGAAATCAACCGCATGGAAAGCGCGGCGGAGCAATACGATGCGCTGGCGGCGTTTTTGGAAAAAGCCCCCGAAACCACCGACCGCTGGCCGTGTGCCTACCGTTAAGCAGTATTTTCAGACGGCCTCAGCCCCCGCAAGCTGTCCGAACACATAAAATAAATACATATATAATAAGAGAAATCATGAAAAACACCCCGCCCGACATCGCCCACTGTATCGAACAAAACCTGCAACAATATTTCCGCGACCTCAACGGCGAAGCCGCCTGCGGCGTATACGATATGGTGCTGGAGCAGGTTGAAAAACCGCTGCTGCGGTGCGTGATGGCCGAATGCGGCGGCAACCAGAGCAAAGCCGCCGCCATGTTGGGGCTGAACCGCAATACCTTGCGCAAGAAACTGGTGCAGTATGGTTTGCTGGATTCATAATGTAAAACAAGGCCGTCTGAAAGCATAAGGTTTTCAGACGGCCTTATGATTATCTTTATCTATCGTTGTTTGACTCTTTAAAATAAGGAACCGAAATGGCAACCGTAAAACGTGCCCTTATCAGCCTGTCCGACAAAACAGGCGTTGTCGAATTCGCCCAATCGCTCGATAAACTCGGCGTGGAAATCCTCTCCACCGGCGGTACCGCCAAACTGCTGGCCGACGCCGGCGTACCGGTTATCGAAGTGGCCGATTACACCGGCTTCCCCGAAATGCTCGACGGCCGTGTCAAAACGCTGCACCCGAAAATCCACGGCGGCATCCTCGGCCGCCGCGATTTGGACGAACACGTCGCCAAAATGGAAGAGCACGGCATCGGCAACATTGATCTGGTGTGCGTCAACCTTTATCCGTTTGCCGCCACCATCGCCAAACCCGGCTGCACGCTGGAAGACGCGATTGAAAACATCGACATCGGCGGCCCCACCATGGTGCGCTCCGCCGCCAAAAACTGGAAACACGTCGCCATCGTTACCGACAACGGCGATTTCGCCGCAGTCGTCGAAGAGTTGCAAAACAACGGCGGCAAGCTGGGCGACAAAACCCGCTTCAACCTTTCGCGCAAAGCCTTCAGCCATACCGCCCAATACGACGGCATGATTTCCAACTATCTAACCAGCGTGTCGGACGAAAAACTCTCGGGCGAGCCGGAAATCCGCGAATTCCCCGAACAGTTCAACCAAAGCTGGGTAAAAGTGCAGGAAATGCGCTACGGCGAAAACCCGCACCAGCAAGCCGCGTTCTACCGCGACCTGTATCCTGCCGCCGGCAGCCTGGCTGCCTATAACCAGTTGCAGGGCAAAGAATTGTCTTACAACAACATCGCCGATGCCGACGCGGCTTGGGAAGCGGTTAAAGCGTTTGACGCGCCCGCCTGCGTAATCGTGAAACACGCCAATCCTTGCGGCGTGGCGGTGGCCGATACCCCGCTCAACGCCTACAAACTGGCGTTCGCCACCGACACCACCAGTGCGTTCGGCGGCATCATCGCCTTTAACCGCGAAGTGGACGCCGAAACCGTAGAAGCCGTTACCGGCCAATTCCTCGAAGTGCTGATGGCGCCGAAATTCACCGACAAAGCCAAAGAAATCATCGCCGCCAAGAAAAACGTGCGCGTGCTGGAAGTGCCGCTGCTGGCCGGTGCCAACCGCTTCGAACTCAAACGCGTGGGCGGCGGCCTGTTGGTGCAAACGCCCGACATCCACCGCATCCGCCGCGAAGATTTGAAAGTGGTGAGCAAACGCCAGCCCACCGATCAGGAATGGGCGGATTTGATGTTTGTGTGGAACGTGGCGAAGTTCGTGAAATCCAACGCCATCGTGTTCGGCAAAGGCGGTCAAACCTACGGCATCGGCGCAGGGCAAATGAGCCGTGTCGACTCCACCCGCATCGCCGCACGCAAAGCGCAAGACGGCGGCTTTAATCTCAACGGCGCCTGCGCAGCTTCCGACGCCTTCTTCCCGTTCCGCGACGGCATAGATGTGATTGCCGAACAGGGCATCAAAGCCATCATCCACCCCGGCGGCTCGATGCGCGACCAGGAAGTGTTCGACGCGGCCGACGAACACGGCATCGCCATGGTGCTCACCGGCGTGCGCCATTTCCGCCATTGATAGACGGGTAAACCCGAAGCGGCCGTCTGAAAATCTTTCAGACGGCCGCTTCGATTCGGTTTGAAAACAACAGAATCCGCCTTGGGAAAACAGAAAAACACCGCCTTTTCAAAAAACAAGCTTGAAACACAAATGCTTTTTGTGGTATAAATCACGTTTTACTATTTTAGAAGTTTGGAGACTAACCATGGCACGAGTTTGCAAAGTGACCGGTAAACGCCCGATGTCTGGCAATAACGTATCACACGCTAACAACAAAACCAAACGTCGTTTTTTGCCCAACTTGCAATCACGTCGTTTCTGGGTAGAAAGTGAAAACCGCTGGGTTCGCCTGCGCGTATCCAACGCTGCACTGCGCACCATCGACAAAGTAGGCATCGATGTTGTTTTGGCTGAAATGCGCGCCCGCGGCGAAGCTTAATTAACGAATTACAAGGAATACCGTAATGCGCGATAAAATCAAATTGGAATCATCAGCTGGTACCGGTCACTTCTACACCACGACCAAAAACAAACGTACCATGCCCGGCAAACTGGAGATTAAAAAATTCGATCCGGTTGCCCGCAAGCACGTGATTTACAAAGAAACCAAATTGAAATAAGTCGGTTTGCAATATGCAACCGCGAAGCCCTTGCTGAAAAGTAAGGGCTTTTTCGTTATGGATTGGGCGCAGTTGGTTCGGTTTAAGCGAATTTTGCCAATGCTTCTCTAGCCTACGTCTTGCAAGAAAATGGTTTGATGACGGCTCTAGTTGGTATGGGATGGAGGATAAATGGCGAAATCTATTTTTTAGATAATAGTAAACTTGTGTATCAAATCGACGACAATGGAATTAACAAAGATAAGCTGTTATAAATAATAAAGATTATCCTTTTTGGGTGAACTTTGGATGGCTATAGCTGTCACATTAAATTGGTAGTGTTGCTGAAATAAAGAAATTTATTTGGTATATTGTATCTCGGTTAAACGTGGTTTTAAAGGAAGATGTCAAATTAAAACTGCTTTTGGTCTGGATAAAAACATTTTTGTAAAGCACTGTTTATGACCAATTAAGAAGGGGATGCTATGAGTAATACTCAAGCTATTGCCGAGTTAGCGGATGAGCAAAATTCCTCATTCAAGCGTTATCGCGGTATCATTATTTCTATTGCCGTATTTCTGGCCATCGTTTCGGGGCTGATGTATTACGGTTATCTTCTTGCGCAGCAAGTCAATAAAAGCCAGGTTCAAATCGATGCAGCCGGCACCTTGAGTGATACTTTTTATGATCTATTGGTCTCAACCCAATCCTTACAACTGGCAAACTTGGAATATGCTGCCGAGCAAGGGCGGGAAGATAATACGGAATATGTTGCCAATCAAGTTGAAAATCAAAAGCTTTTGGCAGAGTCCCGTAACTATGCGCAAGATTTGATCAATGTAATGGATAAAGGCGGCGCGTATGATGTGGTGGAAGGGGTGGATAGCGTTGAAGCCCTCGGTCAGGGAGCCGTCCGTCAACCGCTCGGTAAGGTTCAAGAAATCTGGAAACAATACCAACCTCTGCTTGATAGTGCAATTAAATACCCGGTAGCTTCAGGGTCGGATCCCGACTTTGCTAAAGCGGTTGCGGTATTTGCAGCAGATAACCAAGATACGCTTTATGAAAGCATTGATGAAATTATTGTTTCTTTAAATGAAGAGGTTACGGAAAACTCTGCTAAGTTGAGAACGGTGCAGATGGTTGGTATCGGCTTATCGTTGCTGTACTTTCTGTTTTTTGTAAGCTTCTTTATACGCCGCTTGGGCAAGGCTGACCAAGCGGCCGCTCTTGTTCGCCGCGAAAACCGTGAGATTTTGCAAACGGTAAATAGCGGTTTGTTTCTATTGGATAAGAACCTGAATATCGGTTCCCAATATTCGGATGAATTGGAGCGTTTGTGGGGTAAGAAAGATTTTGCCGGTCAGAATATGCTTAGTGTCTTGTCTGATATGGTATCCAATCCTGCAGATTTGGAAACCGCAGGCAGTTTTGTGCGCCAGCTTTACAATCCGCGCACCAAAGAAAAATTAATTGAAAGTTTGAATCCTTTGGCGCGCAGCCCGATGAATGTGATTAACCAGTCGGGCGTTAAAGAAACACGCTACCTTGATTTCAAATTTAACCGCGTTTACCAAGATGGGGAAATTGCCCGGGTGCTTGTTAGCGTGAGCGATGTAACGAATGCCGTATTGCTGGAAGATAAAATCGCCAAAGAACGTGAGCAGAATGATTTACAGATGGAAATGCTGTCGTTCATTTTAAATGCAGATGTACAACTGCTGACCGATTTCATCGAGTCGGCCAAGAAACGCAATAACAGTATTAATGAAGTATTGAAACAGCCGGTACAGGCGCAGGCTGATTTCTTTAATAAGTTGAGAACCATTTTCCGCGAAGTGCACGGCTTGAAAGGTGATGCCAGCTCGCTGAGTTTGCATGGTTTTGTTTCTATTGCCGAACATTTGGAAGACAGTTTGCGAGATCTGCAAGGCAGGAAAACTTTGAATGGCGAAGACTTCCTGACGCTGGCAGTTTCTTTGGAAGAGTTATTTAATCTGACTCAAACCATTGAAGACTTCAATAACCGTATCAATAACCTGACTACAGATAATAATGGCAAATCTTCCCGTCAGGCGGTTCAGCGTGCTGCTAATCCTGAACCGGTCAAAGGGCAATTATCGAAATATGTTGAAGAACTTGCGCAACGGAATCACAAAAAAGTGGACTTCAGCTGTGAGGGAATGGATAACCAAGCCGTTAATCTGACTATCAGAAGCCAACTTCGGGAGCTGGCGGTACAGTTACTGCGCAATGCGGTGGTGCATGGTATTGAAGCGCCTGAAGAACGTATTAAGCAACACAAACTTGATGCGGGCCATATACGCTTGGTTTTGGAAGATGGTGATGATTTCGTGCGGCTGACCGTTCAAGACGACGGGGCAGGTATCAATCCGGAATTAATCCGAAGCAAACTTGTGGAAAAAGGTGAATATTCTCATGATGCTGCGGCCAAACTGGATAGCCGTGTATTAATTCAGAAGATATTTACTCCTGGATTTTCTACGGCTGTCGACAGCGGAGAAGATGCAGGCCGCGGAGTGGGTATGGATATTATTAGTGATCGTATTAAGCAGATGAAAGGCAAGGTATCTTTGGCTACCCGCACAGGTGCCTATACACGGATTATTTTGACGGTGCCGAAGAAATTTTAAAACAAAACTTAAAGCCATATTATCGCAGCGGAGGTGAAACGGCCATTCATTGGGAAGAGGCTTTCGTATTTTAGAATGAAGTTGGTTTTAACACGCAATATAGGGAAAAATGATGCTTACAATAATGGTGGTGGACGATTCCAATATTATCCGTAACCGCATTACGCGCGGCTCGGAAAGTATGCGCTTTGACGTGGTGGCAACAGCGGCAAACGGAAGGGATGCCGTGCAATTGTATGATGTTTTGCGCCCTGATATTGTTACCATGGATTTGACTATGCCTGAGATGAATGGCTTGGAGTGCATCCGCAATATTATCAGCCTGAACGAAGAGGCCAATATTTTGGTTATTTCCGCGCTGGCAGACAAAGCCACAGGCATCAAAGCGCTGGAATATGGCGCGAGAGGGTTTCTTTATAAACCGTTTACTGATGAAGAATTATTCGAAGCGCTAAACGAAATGGCAGAAGGATTACAAAAATGAGAGAAGACCAGCTTCAGGTATTTTTAGAAGGGGTTCAAAAATATTTTACCCAAGTGTCGGGGGAAGAGATTTTTGTCGGCACACCTTATTTGGTGGAAAATGTTATTCCAGCAGCCCAACGTTATTCCGGCGTGATTGCGATTTCCGGAAAAAACAAAGGAATTGTGTATTTTACTTCGCCTGAAAAAATGGCCAAACGCTTGCTTGAACTGATGGGGGAAAAAGATACTTCCGAAGCGAACTTGATGGATTTGGTCGGAGAGGTTGCCAACACAATTGCCGGTAATGCGCGTAGTGAGTTTGGAGAGAAGTTTGAAATTTCCGTACCCATCGTGATACGCGGTGCACCAGATGAAATTATGCTGCCAAGAGAAGGGCGCTCGTTTGTAATTCCGTTGGAATGGAAACGGTGTCAGGCTGCAATCGTTGTAGCATTGTATAAAGATAAAAACAGAAACGTCCCCAAAAACGGAGAGTCTGTATAAGCCGGTTGCTTATTTGATTAGGTATTGGAGTGGTAAGCGGCCCGGATTTTGGATATGCCGGGGTTTATCAAGAATTACTGTTTTAAGCTCATAAGGGCGGGTTTGCACCCGCCCTGAATTTTTTGTAAAAAAGAAAGTGGTTTGAGGGTTTGCAAAAGTTGATCAGGCCGAGACCTTTACAAAACTCACTCAATGCCGTCTGAAAATATCTATACGACATAGTCAATTAACTTAAGAAAAGTACATATGTCATAATCAGGCTTGGCCCGAGCATCTCATGTTACCGAAACTTAAGATATTTGGGTCAAGCCTGAGTATGACAGAACTGTTATGAAGATTGAGTGGTTTCGTTATAGGGCTGTGCAAATATTCCGGTGTGGCACCAGGTGGATAATGAATAAAATCGGGCTAGCCCGTTAATTGCCGTGTAATCAGTTTTTTCAACGGCGGCAGGTTATTGCTCACACGCAGCACCAAACCGCGCAGTAGTTTGGCGGGCGGGGTTTCGTCGGTAAACAGTTTTAACAGCATATTGGTGCCGTGATATAACGAGCGGGCGTGCAGGGCGTGTTTGCTGTCATAGCGGGAAAGCAGGGTAGGGGAGGCGATATCGCGCCCTTGCCGTGCCGCTTCTTTGACCAGACCGGCAAGGATATCGGCACTGGATAAACCTAAATTGAAACCGTGGGCGGTAACGGGGTGCATACCTACTGCCGCATCACCAATCAGCGCGCTGCGGGTGCCGTAAAACCGTTCGGCCAACATGCCGACCAGTGGATAAGCGTGAATGGTGCTGACCAATTCCATCTCGCCCAAGCGGCCGTTAAGCTGTTGTTTGACGCTTTCTGCCAGTTCTTCGGGTGAAAGGTTTTGAACAGATGAGGCACGGTCGCTGTCAACCGTAATCACGGTGTTGGTTAAATATTCTTCCAGCGGTAATAGGGCGATGGTGCGGCCGTAGTGGAAGCATTCGTAAGCAGTATGCTGATTGGAAACGGTGTGTTTCATACGGCATAGAAACATGGTGCGGCTGTAATCGTGCATATCGGATGCAATGCCGAGCTGTCGGCGGGTTTGCGAGAAACGGCTGTCGGCGGCAATCAGCAGTTTGGCCGTCAGCGTTTCGCCGTTTTCCAAAACCACTTGCGCTTGGTCGGGGTTGGTTTTGACTTCTTTCACGCCCAAGGCGCAGATGAAAGACACGTTTTCCGATTCTGCCGCAGTTTCGTATGCAGCTTTGCGGATGTTGTGGTTGGAAATCAGATAGCCCAAGCAGTCGGCAGGCTCGCCGCGCGCTTGGTTGGGCTGTGGAAAATGCAGTTGATAGTTGGATTGCCCGTTGAGCACTTTGGCGTCGCGCAAAGGATAGATTTCGTTTTCGGGAATACGCTGCCATATACCCAAGCGCTGCATGATTTCTTTGGAAAGGTGCGTCAGGGCGATTTCCCTGCCGTCGTAAGGCGGGTTTTGCAGGGTTTCCAGCGGG
>JBHALY010000125.1:0-10500 GCA_041827905.1 Neisseria dentiae | reverse complement strand
GCCAACGCGCTGATGTTTGCCTCGGTGCTGCTGCTCGGCCTGCCGCCGATGTGGTGGCTGGTAGGCTGCGTGATGCTGTCGGTGGGCACGCAGGGTTTGATTACTGCCAACACGCAAGCCTGCTTTATGGCATATTTCCGCGAAGAAGGCGGCAGCGCCAACGCCGTGTTGGGCGTGTGCCAGTCGGTTATCGGCGCGCTGATGGGTATGCTCACCACTTGGCTGCACAACGGCACGGCGGCGGTGATGTCGGGCATGATGCTGTTGTCGACGGTGGTCGGCATTGCATTGCTGTGGTTGTGTTCGCGTGAAGCCTGGGTGCAAAACAAAGGCAGCGAAATGAAATAAAACATCAGGCCGTCTGAAAAAATATTTTCAGACGGCCTTCTGACTACACGTTCTAGAACTTTCTATTTGCAGATTAATGTTAAAATCGGTTTCCTTTACATTATTCAGCCGCAACGGAATCATTTATGTCTGCCGACGACCAACTCTTGCCGCACCGCAATGCCATCGACGAAATCGACGCCACCATTCTGCGCCTCTTGAACGAGCGTGCCGGGCACGCCCGCGCCATCGGCGAACTGAAAGGCACCGGCACGGTTTACCGCCCCGAACGCGAAGCCGCCGTGTTGCGCCGCATACAGGACTTAAACGCCGGACCGCTGCCCGACGAAGCCGTGGCGCGGCTGTTCCGCGAAATCATGAGCGAATGCCTGGCGGTGGAACGTCCGCTCACCATCACCTATCTCGGCCCCGCCGGCACGTTTACCCAGCAGGCCGCCGTTAAGCATTTCGGTCACGCCGCCCGCACGCAGGCCTGCACCACCATAGACGAAAGTTTCCGCCTGGTGGAAGCCCGCCAGGCCGATTATGTGGTTACGCCGGTGGAAAACTCCACCGAAGGCAGCGTCGGCCGTGCGCTTGATCTGCTCTCCGTTACCCCGCTGCAAGCCTGCGGCGAGGTGGTATTGCGCATACACCACCACCTGCTGCGCAAAAACAGCAGCAACACGCAGGGCATCACCAAAGTTTACGCCCACGCCCAAGCGCTTGCCCAATGCCACGAATGGCTGGGGCGCAACCTGCCCGAAGCCGTGCGCATTTCCGTGTCGAGCAACGCCGAAGCCGCCCGTTTGGCGGCCGAATCCGGCGACGAATCGGTGGCCGCCATCGCCGGCCAAACCGCCGCCGAACTTTACTGTTTAACCAAAGTGGCCGACAGCATCGAAGACGAACCCAACAACACCACCCGTTTTTTGGTGTTGGGCCACCAAGCCACCACACCCACGGGGCGGGACAAAACCTCGCTGGTGGTTTCCACGCCCAATAAAGCAGGCGCCGTCAGCGCCCTGCTCAAACCGTTTACCGAATCGGGCATTTCCATGACCAAGTTCGAAAGCCGCCCCAGCCGTTCGGGTTTATGGGACTACCTGTTTTTCATCGATATCGAAGGCCATAAAGATGACGCAAAAGTGCAGGCCGCGCTCGCCGCGCTGGAAGAGCGCGCTTCGTTTGTGAAAGTGATCGGCTCTTATCCGATGGCGGTGTTGTGAAGGGTGGTAAAGATCGGACTGTAGGTTTCAGACGGCCTCAATGAGCTTTGCAAAGGTTTCTGGCCGTCTGAAAACCTGTTTTGATAACGTTATGTGCAAACAAAACCCCCGAACCGTGTGCGGCTCGGGGGCTTTTTATTGTCCGGCTATCAGGCTTTGGTTTTGCCTTTGGCAGCCGACATTACAGCCAGGAATACCAGCGGAAACGCCACGGCGGCAATCCACCAGCCTATGCTGCCGGTGATCAGCGCCTGTGCGATAAAGCCTGCCTGTATCACATAGTAGGCCATCGGCACCAGCGTTTTGCGGATAACTTCTCCTTCACGGTTGAGCAGGCCGACCACGGCTGCGGCTGCCACCACGTTGTGTACGGCGATCATATTGCCCGCTGCGCCGCCGATGGCCTGTGCGGCCACCACCACCGACGACAAATCTGCATTCAAGCCGATTTGTTGGGCGGTAGAAAACTGGAAGTAAGAGAACATCATGTTGCTGACGGTGTTGGAGCCGGCAATAAACGCACCCAATGCGCCAATCCACGGCGACACGTTCGGCCAAAAGCTCTCGAACGCGGCGGCGGCATTTTGTGCCAGCACCATCGGCATGGCGGGCAGTGCACCGGCCACATTCATATCGGCCGACTGCGAGTTGATGAACACCTGCACCATCGGCACGGCGAAAAACAGCGCAGGCGCGGCGGAAATCAGGGTTTTGCCGGCATCGCCCCAGCCGCGTTTGAAGTTTTTCATATCCATTTTGAAGATGAAAATACACGCGATGGCCACCAGAATCAGAATGGTGCCGGGCGAATAGCCGAACTGCACGCTGCTGGTGATTTTGGTGCCGAACAGGTTGGCCAGTTTAATGGTGGTCAAATCGCCGGTGAGGAAGGCTTTCAGGGGGGCAATCACGCGGGTTAACACCAGCAGCACAATCACGATAACGTAGGGGGCGAATGCGCGGAACACAGAAAACGCGGGCTTGCCGTCATCGCTGTGGTCGGCTTCGATCACACCGGTCCAATGCGAATCCCATTGGTTGCGTGCGGGAAAATCAAACACTTCTTTGGGCATAAACAAGCCGCGTTTGGCGGCGGGAACCACCAGCAGCAGGCCGATAAAGCCGCCCACCAGCGAAGGGAATTCGGGGCCCATAAAGCGGGCAACCAAGAAATAGGGAACGGTAAAGGCAAGGCCTGCAAACAGTGCGAATTTCCATGCTTTCAGGCCTTCGGTAAACGAGCGTTTCTCGCCGAAGAAGCGGGTGAGCATGCCGCACAGTATCAGCGGAATCAAAAAACCCACCAAGCCGTGCAGCAGGCCCACGTTGCCGGTGATGTGCAGCAGATATTGCTCCACGGTAGCGGGCGCGATGGCGGCCGCCACGTCGGCTTTATTGCTGATGCCCGAATTCACGCCCAATAACAGCGGCGTGCCGACGGCACCGAACGATACCGGTGTCGATTGGATAATCAATACCGACATCACCGCAGCCATGGCGGGGAAGCCCAGAGCCAGCAGCAGCGGCGCTACCACGGCGGAAGGCGTGCCGAATCCCGACGAGCCTTCAACCAGCGATCCGAACAGCCAGGCGGCGATAATTACCTGCACGCGGCGGTCGGGCGAAATATCCATAAAGCCTTGGCGGATGGATTTCAACGCGCCGCTTTCTTTCAAGGTGTTCAGCATCAGAATCGCACCGAACACGATATACAGTACGGTCAGCGCCACAATCACACCGTTTACGGTGGCGGCGGCTACCGTGTTGAAAGCCGCTCCCCACACAAACAGTGCCAATGCCGCTGTGATCAGATACGCCGCCAACATGGAAATTTTGGCGGGCAGGCGCATCACTACCAACAGCAGGAATACTGTCAGAATCGGCAGCAGCGCCAAAAAAGTATTAAGCAAACTCATTTTAAAAGCTCCTCGCAGGATGAGTGTGATGTGAACAGGCAGTTTGACGCCGTTTGTTTTCAGGTTTTGCGGTTGCTTATGCCGCAAAACCTTCTCGTTTTTTCAGACGGCCTTAGTGTTGATAAAAGGCCGTCTGAAAAATTTTTGCCGTTTCGTTTTGTATAGTGAACCAACTTATTTTGTTGCGTTGCGGTTCCATTGCCTGCGGCTTGTTGTTTCACTATATATCCATACCGCCAACAGGCTCTATCGGGTTTGCTGCCGCTCGGCCACCATTTGGTGCAGTGTTTTGGCGGCGGGTTTCAAGGGCACGCGGTTCTGCGTCCAGCCCAATTGTTTGGCCGGAGCGAGCGAGCGGAATTTCGTTGCCGCCCAGCCGAAAGCGCGGTAGGCTTTGTTGCCGCTGAAAATGCCGTTGAAGGTGCGCCAGGCCAACTGTTCGCTCAGATTGTGCGATGCGCCTTGCCCGCGGATCGGGTGCGCCACTTTTTCGTCGGGCGAACGCTGCGCCTCTTCGCGCAGGCGGATTAAGAGGTCGGGAATCGGAATCCGCACGGGGCAGACTTCGGCGCACGCGCCGCACAATGACGAGGCGGTGGGCAGGTCTTTGGTGGATTCCAAGCCCAAAAGGTGCGGCGAGATGATTTCGCCGATGGGGCCGGGATAAGTGGTGCCGTAAGCCGCGCCGCCGATGCGGGTGTAAACCGGGCAGTGATTCATGCACGCGCCGCAGCGGATGCATTGCAGGGTTTGGCGCATCTGTTCGTCGGCATAGGCTTGGCTGCGGCCGTTGTCGAGCAGCACCAGGTGCATTTCCTGCGGGCCGTCGAGTTCTTCGCTGCGGCGGGGGCCGGTGATCATGTTGAAATAGGTGGTAATCGGCTGGCCGATGGCGCTGCGCGGCAGCAGGCTGTAGAGCGGCGGAATGTCCGACAGTTTCGCCACCACTTTTTCGATGCCGGTGATGGCGATGTGCACGGGCGGCACGGTGGTGGTCAAACGGCCGTTGCCTTCGTTTTCCACCAGGCACAGCGTGCCGGTTTCGGCCACGGCGAAGTTCACGCCGGAGAGGCCGACGTCGGCCGTGCGGTAAATATCGCGCAGGGCGCGGCGGGCGATGCCGGTAAGTTCGTCCACATCGTCGGTGGGTGCGGTGTGCAGGTGGTTGTGAAAGAGGTCGCTCACCTGCTCTTTGGTTTTGTGGATGGCGGGCATCACGATGTGGGTGGGCTTTTCGCCGGCCATCTGCACGATATATTCGCCCAAATCGCTTTCGATTGCGCGGATGCCTTTTTCTTCGAGGTAGTGGTTCAGCTCGATTTCTTCGCTCACCATCGACTTGCCTTTAACCATCAGGCTGCCGTTTTTTTCGGCCATGATGCCGTGGATGATGCGGCAGGCTTCGTCGGGGGTTTCCGCCCAATGTACGTTCACGCCCAGGCGGGTCAGATTGGCTTCCAACTCTTCCAACAGTTCGGGCAGGCGGGCGAGCGAGCGTTGGCGGATGTGTTCGCACAGGGTGCGCAGGGCCTGCAATTCGTGCTCGTCGGACAACACGCCTTTGCGGCGGGTCATCAGCATATCCATCGCGGTGCGCAGGCTTTTGCGCAGCGGCGCGTCGGCCAGCGCGCCGGCGGCGTTTTGCTTGAAGGTTTCCGGCTTGGGGTGGAAATGAATCGTTTGCGTGTTCATAGTGTTCTTTTGCCTGTTTCAGACGGCCTGTTTTGCAATTGAGGCCGTCTGAAAAATACTGTGTGGTTTAGGTTGGGAAAGCCTCGTCAGTCGGCCAAATCGGCTTCATCGATATGGTCGGGTAGCACGGCCAGCACCACCATATCGCGCGGGCCGTGCGCGCCGTAGGCCAGTGTGAGCTGGATATCGGCGGTTTTCGACGGGCCGGACACCAGCACTACGTTGGTGGGCATGCCGGCGGCCATGTTTTCGCCCTGCATGGCGCTGTAGAAATCGTTATACATTTTGGCTGCATCAAACAGGCAGATATGCACGGGCGGCACCAAGCTCTGGCTGCGCGGCTGGCTTTCAGACGGCCACAACACCAGCGTGCCGGTGTGGGCGATGCCGCAGTGCACATCGGTGAAGCCTGCGTCGATGTCGGCGAAAAACTCGTCTTTCCAGTTTTCAATCGGCTGCTCAAAAGCTTTCACTTCGATACCGGCGGCTTCTGCCGCGGCGGCGGCCACGCGGCCGTGTTCGGTTTGCAGGGGCAGCAGAATGTTGCGTAAGCCTTTTTCCTGCGCCACCTTCACCAGCATCTGCGCCCAGTTGTCGGCGCGCACCCAATGGATTTCGGTTTTCACCGCCCGCATGGCTTTCGCCCAATGTTTCAGACGGCCTGCTTCGCTTTCCCACTGCGGCGTCATTTCCTGATAATAAGCCGCAGTTTCAGGCTCTTTCATCGGCGCGGCGGCTGCACGGCGCAGCTTGGCCAAAATATTTTCGCGTGCGCTCATGCTTTGCCTCCCGTGCGCTCCAACAAGAATGTGGCGATGTGTTTGGGTTTGGGCATATTGGGTTCGTCTTTGGCGATTTTGCCGCCGATGTTGAGCATGCAGCCCGCATCGGCGCTGACGATTTCTACTGCCTGCGTGTCTTTGAGCGCGGCCACTTTGTCGCTGACCATCGCGCCGGAAATGTCGGGGTGTTTCACCGAAAACGTGCCGCCGAAACCGCAGCATTCGCTTTCGTGGTCGTGTACCACGCGCTCCACGTTGGCCAGTTTGTCCACCAGCGCCCAGCCTGAAAGATGCACGTCCATTTCGCGGCGGGCTGCGCAAGAAGTGTGCACCGCCACTTTGACGGCTTCGCCCTTGTCTTGCGGCTCGTAACCGATTGCCAGCAGAAAATGGGTGAACTCCACCACGCGGCCGGCCACGTCGTTGGCCAGGCGTTCGTAAACGCTGCCTTTAAACATCAGCGGCCATTGGTGTTTCATCATGCCGCCGCACGAGCCGGACGGCACCACCACCGGCCACGGGTTGGGGAACAAATCCAGCTGTGCCTTGGCCACTTCAAACGACTCTTTCGGGTGGCCGGACGAAAACGCCGGCTGGCCGCAGCAGCTCTGCGCCATCGGAAAATGCACGCGCACGCCTTGCTGCTCGAGCAGCGTTATCGCATCCATGCCGGCTTCGGGCATGAAAATATCCAACAGGCAGGTGCCGAAAAAATAAACATCGGCAGGCTTGCTGCCGTAAACGGGGGTATGGTTGGTTTGGTTCATTATTGGTTTATTGGTCTGACCAATTTTGTTAAACTGGCCTTACTTTACGTAATGCCGTGTAACCGGTCAAGTGCCGGATAAAAAATAAATCGGGCGCTCGGTTGATAATTTTTTAGGCGAACGCCGAAAAGTTTACGGTACAATCACCACGCGCACCGGCAACTCTTTCTGCGCACCTGAATATTCAATAATAAATAAATAGTTTGACGAACCCCGAAAGCCTTTGGCCGGCCGCCGTTGCAGGCGCGGGGTGAAGAAAAATTAATTAAGGTATGAATTATGCCGAACAAAACCGCCGCCGCCATCAAACCGCCCGCCATCGGTATGCAGATTGCTTCTGTGTTGGAAGAGCGGATTTTACAAAACGTGTATCCGATTGGCTGCAAACTGCCGCCCGAGCGCCGCTTGGCCGAAGAGTTCGGCGTGTCGCGCCAATCGCTGCGCGCCGCACTGCACATATTGGCCACCCGCGGCCTGCTGCACGCACGGCAGGGCGACGGGCATTATGTTTCGGGCAATGTTGAAGAAACCTTCCATTACGGCTGGGAAGATTTGATCGACGCGCACGAAGGCATGGAAAGCGAAGTGCTGGATTTCCGCCGCGGCATCGAAGGCATGTTGGCCGCGCTGGCCGCCCAGCGCCGCACCGAGGCCGACTTGGCGCGTATGGAAAACTGGCTGGCCAAGCTGCGCGAAGCCTACAGCCAAAACAACCTCGACCAGCAATCCGCCGCCGATGTGGCTTTTCACCAAGCCGTGGCCGAAGCCGCACACAATATTTTGTTCACCCGCCTTTCAGACGGCCTGTTGCGCCTGCTCACCGGCCAAACCAAACGCAATCTGGGCAATATGTTCGGCGTGCCCGATGTGTATGCGCAACTGATGGCGCAGCACGAAGCCATTTTTACCGCCATCGCACAGCAGGATGCCGCCGCCGCCGCACAGGCTGCCTACCGCCATTTGGATTATGTGCAAAACTGCCTGATACGGCAGCGCGAACAGCAAAGCCGCGAAGCGGTGTCGAACGCACTGGCCGCCAGCGACAAACTCAAACCCGGGTTCAAATAACCGGCAGCACGTATCCATGAACATTTAACCGGCAGCCGGTTTGCGCGGCGGACAAAATACCGAAATGCGCTTTAATACCGAATCCGTTTTCAGACGGCCTGTACACACACAGGCCGTCTGAAAGCCTTTTTGCCGGCCAACCAACCTTTCCGCTGAAGCCGCATGAAATGTAAATATCGCCGCCGGATTTCAAACCCGCGCCCGAATCATTTAAAATTAACGCTCTCTGCAAGAATACCAAACGAAAGGCCGAACCATGACCTTGCAACGCACGCTCACATTCGCACTTAGCGCCCTCGCCGCCGCCATACTGGCCGCCTGCTCTTCACACGAACAACCCGTCGAGCCGGTCAAACGCAGCGATGCGCCGCGCCCCTCCGTCCGCGCCGCCGAGCCGCCCGCCAAAGTGCTGGCCGATTACAGCTTCTACCAAAGCGCGCTGACCGCCGCCAAACAAGACGACGACATCCTGCCCGCCCAATTCCTCAACCAAGCCGGCGAAAGCGCCATGGCGGAAGACGTGCGCAACGAATGGCTCAAAAGCCTCGGCAAACGCGGCCAATGGGCACAGTTCAACCAGCAATACGCCAAACTCGACCAAGCCGGCCGTGCGCAGGAAGTGCAATGCTATGCCGAATTGGGCAGCGGCAACCACACCGCGTTGGCCGCCGAACTGGTTAAAGAAATCAACCGCCTGCCGCCAGGCTGCAACCGCCTGATTGAAGCCGCCGCCGCTTCGGGCCGTCTGAACCAGAAAGACGCATGGCGGCGCGTGCGCGGTTTGATCAGCAACAACCAGTTAACCGACGCCCGCAACCTGGCCGCCGCACTCGGCAGCCCGTTTGAAGGCGGCGGCCAAGGCGCGCAGGAATACAGCCTGATCAGCGTAATCGGTAACAACGCCAAAAAAAGCACCGCATCCGCCTACACGCTTGAAAGCATGCAGGGCAGCCTGAGCCGCGAACAGATAGGTTTCGCCTGGGGCGTGCTCGGCCACATGCAGGCGCAAAGCCAAAATATGGCCACCGCTTTGAGCTATTTCAGCCGTGCCGACCGCAGCCAACTGAGCAACGAACAGTTCGAATGGTACGCCCGCGCCGCCCTGCGCCTGCAACGCTGGAACGATTTGGCCGACATCATCACCGCCATGCCCGCCAAGCTGCAAAACGATCCGACTTGGCAATACTGGCTCGCCCGCAGCTACGCCGCACAAGGCAACCGCGGCCAGGCCGAGCCTTTGTATGAGAAAGCCGCCGCCAGCGGCCGCAACTTCTACGCCGTGATGGCGGGCGAAGAACTGGGCCGCCGCGTCAGCACCCGCAACAATGTGGGCGAAGCCTCGAAAAGTGACGTCAAACACTTGGCGAAAGACGGCGCCATCGACCGCGCCCTCACCCTGTTTAAAGCCAGCCAAAGCAGCGGCGATTGGAAAATGCGCCGCCAGTCGCAGGCAGAATGGCGTTACGCCACCCGCGGTGCCGACGAAGACCTGCTGCTGACCGCCGCACAACTGGCATACGACAACCAGTTTTACGAAATGGCCATCAACAGCGCCGAGCGCACCAACACCAAGCTCAACTACAACCTGCGCTATATTTCGCCGTTTAAAGACACCACCGTGCGCTACGCCAATCAGGCGGGCGTCGATCCCGCATGGGTGTACGGCCTTATCCGCCAGGAAAGCCGCTTCATGCTGGGCGCGCAATCCAGCGTGGGCGCGCAAGGGCTGATGCAGGTGATGCCCGCCACCGCCCGCGAAATCGCCGCCAAAATCGGCATGAGCAGCAGCGAGCTTTACACCATGGACGGCAACATCCGCATGGGCACTTGGTATATGGCCGATGCCAAACGCCGCCTGCAAAACAACGAAGTGATGGCTACCGCCGGTTACAACGCCGGCCCCAGCCGCGCCCGCAACTGGCAGGCATCCGCACCGCTGGAAGGCGCGATTTATGCCGAAACCATCCCCTTCACCGAAACCCGCGACTACGTGAAAAAAGTGATGACCAACGCCACTTTCTACGCCAGCCTGTTCAACGAACCGCAAACCTCGCTGAAACAGCGCATGGGCGTGGTGCCGGGTCGCTATTAATCAGGAAGTGCCAACAGGGCGGATGCTGCCGCCCTGTTTGGCCGTCTGAACGCAGGCACGATAAGGTTTATTGTTTCAGACGGCCTGCAAACATCCATAGCGTGCCGCCCGCATACCGGATAAATGATGACGATGGGCGGTACATCGTTTAACATTCACCCCTATTTCAAACGTCAATTCCGAAACACCATGAACCTATTTCCCGATTTGGCACAACGTTATACCCAAGAACAATTGACAGCGGGCGCAGCCCAGCGGCTGGCGCAGGAAATCGCTTTCGGCCCCGTCGTTTTCCAAGTATCGCGGCTGATGGTGAAAACCGGCATACTCGAACACCTCAACAATACCCCCGAAGGTGCCACCTTAGACGAAGCCGCCGAAGCCGCCGGCCTGAGCCGCTATGCAGCCCAAGTGCTGCTCGAATCTTCGCTATCCATCGGCACCGTGCTGTTTCAAAACGGCCGCTACACCATCAGCAAGGCCGGTTGGTTTTTGCTGAAAGACAAAATGGCGCGCGTTAACATGGATTTCGTGCAGGAAATCTGCTATCAGGGTATGTTTGATTTAGAAGCCACCCTGTTAAGCGGCAAGCCGGAAGGCCTGAAAGTGTTCGGCAACTGGCCGACG
>JBHALY010000124.1:0-5043 GCA_041827905.1 Neisseria dentiae | reverse complement strand
CAATAACAGGCCGTCTGAAAAGGTTGTTCGCTTTCAGACGGCCTTAGGGAGTGTGGTCAGAAAGCGTTGCGGCGGTATTTTTGGTCAAAATCCGCATCTGCTGCGTTCAAAATGCTCGCAAGATGTCCAATCTTGCTGCGCTTTTTGCCTTGCATCTGCGGATTTTTCCTCAAAAAACCGCTTCGCAAGCCTTCTGACTACACTCCCTAAGGTATTTTTGCAAAGGTTTCAGCCCTGCGGTTTAACGCGAAAACCCGCCGAACGCCTGCCGAAAACGCGGGCATTGCGGTACAATGCCGCTTTCTTTATCCAACCGACTGCCGAAACATCATGAAAGCCAGCCAATTTTTCATTTCCACCTTAAAAGAAGCCCCCGCCGAAGCCGTATTGTCCAGTCACCAATTAATGATACGCGCGGGCCTGATTAAAGCCGTCGCTTCGGGTTTGTACACTTGGATGCCGATGGGCTTGCGCGTTTTGCGCAAAGTGGAAAACATCGTGCGCGAAGAAATGAACCGCGCCGGCAGCGTAGAATTGCTGATGCCCGTGGTGCAGCCTGCCGAATTGTGGCAGGAATCCGGCCGCTGGGAGTTTTATGGCAAAGAGCTTCTGCGCATCAAAGACCGCCACGAGCGCGATTTCTGCATGGGGCCGACCTGTGAAGAAGTGATTACCGACATCGTGCGTAAAGAAATCACCAGCTATAAGCAACTGCCGAAAAACTTCTACCACATCCAAACCAAATTCCGCGACGAAGTGCGCCCCCGTTTCGGCGTGATGCGCGCGCGCGAATTCGTGATGAAAGACGCCTATTCGTTCCACGCCGATTACGAATCGCTGGTAAACGACGGCTATCAGCCCATGTATGAAGCCTATTGCCGCATTTTCGACCGCTTGGGCCTGAACTACCGCCCCGTTGCCGCCGACACCGGCAGCATCGGCGGCACCGGTTCGCACGAATTCCAAGTGCTGGCCGAAAGCGGCGAAGACGTGATCGCCTATAGCGACGCTTCCGATTACGCCGCCAACGTAGAGTTGGCGCAAACCCTGCCGCAAACCGGCGAGCGCGCCGCCGCCGCAGAAACCTTAACCAAAGTGCACACGCCCAACGTGAAAACCATCGCCGCTTTGGTGGAGTTTTTGAATATCCCCATTGAGCGCACGCTGAAATCCATCGTGGTGGAAGGCGAAGAAGAAGGCGAAATCGTGCTGCTGCTGTTGCGCGGCGATCACGAGTTCAACGACATCAAGGCAGAAAAACTGCCCGGCATCAAATCGCCGCTTGTCATGGCCCCGCCCGAAGCTATTCAGACGGCCTTCGGCGCCAACGGCGGCTCGCTCGGCCCGGTGGGCTTCAAAGGCAAAGTATATGCCGATTATGCTTGTGAAAAACTCGCCGATACTGTCATCGGCGCCAACGAAGACGACTACCACTACACCGGCTTCAATTTCGGTCGCGACTGCCCCGAGCCGGAGTTCGTCGATTTGCGCAATGTGATCGAAGGCGACCCCAGCCCCTGCGGGCAAGGCCGTCTGAAACTGGCGCGCGGCATCGAAGTAGGGCATGTGTTCCAACTGCGCGACAAATACTCTCAAGCCATGAATGCCAGCTTTTTGGACAACAACGGCAAAGCGCAAATCATGGAAATGGGCTGCTACGGCATCGGCATCACCCGCATCGTGGCCGCCGCCATCGAGCAAAACCACGACGAACACGGCATTATCTGGACCGACGCGATGGCACCGTTCCAAGTGGTGATCGTGCCGATGAACTATAAAAAATCCGACGCCGTGAAAGAAGCCGCCGACTATCTCTACGCCGAACTGCTGGCGCAAGGCGCCGACGTATTGCTCGACGACCGCGACGAGCGCGCCGGCGTGCTGCTCAACGATTCCGAGCTGCTCGGCATTCCCCACCGCATCGTTATCGGCGACCGCGGCCTGAAAGAAGGCACCGTCGAATACGCCCGCCGCACCGACGGCGAAGCGCAAAGCGTGCCCGTGAAAGAAGCCGCCGCTAAAGTGTTGGCTGCATTAAACGCTTAAAATACTGCGGTTACCTGTGTTTAGGCCGTCTGAAAGTGTTTTTTCAGACGGCCTAAATTCATATTTCAACGCAGATATTTCAACGCAGAACGGCAATATGGTTTTCAAAGTAACCAAATCACCGGTTATATCGGCAAAACACCGTTAAAACACATTTTTCGGGCTGTTTCGGAAAATGCCTTTAAAATACGAAGTCCACCACTATAATATATAATACCAACAGGCTGCGCGGTGGTAATAACGCATGGGCGCAGCAGCATTTTTCCGGAGCAAACCGTGTTTCGCAGCACACATATCCTCAGTGGCAAAACCCTATACGAGCGCGCCGCACAACCTATGGAAGAGTTCGAATACGAGCTGCGCCGCCTACAGCACCGCCAGCGCGAATTCGCCGCCTTAAAGGTAACCGAACGCACGGCGCTGTTGCAGGATTTTGCCGACAGGCTGGCCGCCAACCGCGACCGCCTGGCCGTGATGATTTGCGAAGAAGTCGGCCGCTGCCTGCGCGAATGTGAAGCCGAGTTAGACAAATCGGTGGAGCTTGTCCGCTATTACGCCCATCTCGCCCCCGAGCTGCTGGCGCATAAAACCATCGCCACGCAAGCTACCTTGAGTCAGGTGCGTTTCGAGCCTTTGGGCATCGTGCTGGCCGTGATGCCGTGGAACTACCCCGTTTGGCAGGTGCTGCGCTTTGCCGTCCCTGCTCTGTGCGCCGGCAACGGCTGCATGGTGAAGCCCGCGCCCAGCGTCGGACGGATAACCGAAGCATTGTTTGAGTTGGTAGGGAAAGATTTACCGCTGGGCGTGGCTTGGCTGGCCGAACCCGATGTCCGCCATGCCGTCGCCCGCACCGATGCGCTGGCCTTTACCGGTTCCACCGACATCGGCCGCCGTTTGGCCGCCCAAGCCGGCCTGTATATGAAAAAAACCGTATTGGAACTGGGCGGCAGCAACGCATTTATCGTGATGAACGATGCGGATTTGGCGCAAGCCGCAAAAGATGCCTGTTATTCGCGTTTCCGCGATGCCGGACAATCGTGTAATGCAGCCAAACGCATCATTGTTACCGAGGCGGTGGCCGACGAATTTATCCCGCTGTTTCTCGAAGAATGCGCCAAATTGAAAATCGGCGATCCGATGGATCCGCAAACCACATTGGCACCGCTGCACCGCCGCGATTTGCGCGAAAAAATCCACTGCCAAGTGTTGGATGCGCTGGTCAACGGCGCCAGCGTATTGTGCGGCGGCCAAATTCCCGAGTGCACCGAAAAAGGCTGGTTTTATCCGGCAACCGTGCTGGATCATGTCAACCACAACTGCCGCGTGTATCATGAAGAAGTTTTCGGCCCCGTGGCTATTATCCTGCGCGCTTTAGGAGAAGAACACGCCGTTGCGCTGGCCAACGACACGCCTTTCGGGCTGGGCGCCAGCATTTATGCAAAAGACACCGCCAAAGCATGGCAGTTCGCATCCAAACTGCAAACCGGCGCGGTTTACATCAACCGGCACACCAGCAGCGACTTGCGTCTGCCGTTCGGCGGCGTCAAAGCATCGGGCTATGGCAGGGAATTATCCGAATTCGGCTTGTACGAATTTGTAAACGTAAAATCTTACTGGCAAAAATGATATGAAACGGTTTTGGCATACAGGATTAACGGCATGGGTGCTGGCGGGCGTTCCGCTGGCAGCAGTCGCGCAGACGCACGAAATTTATTTCAACCAACAAGGTCAGCTTACCGCTACCATGTCGGCGGTAGCTTATGTGCGTCAATACGAAATCAAAGACGGCACGGCACAGGCGCAGGATTTTTATTACCCGTCGATGAAAAAATATTCCGACCCCTACCAAGTGCCGGCTTCCCAAATCAAAATATTCGTGCCCACGCTCAATAACGGCACACTCACCCTGTGGCACTTCAACGGCCAGAAAAAAATGAGCGGCACCTATAAAAACGGCAAGCCCGACGGCGTGTGGACCAACTGGTATCCCAGCGGTAAAAAATCCGCCGTGATGCCGTATGTGGCGGGCAAAAGCGAAGGCATAGGCGCACGCTATTACCGCAACGGCAATAAAGAGAGCGAAATCCAGTTTAAAAACAACAAGGCCAACGGTTTTTGGAAGCAATGGTATGCCAGCGGCAAACCGAAAACCGAAATGATGATGCAGGACGATAAACCCGTTAACATCGTCAGCTGGAACGAAGACGGCCTGCTGCTTTCGGAAATCACATTGGACGACGGCCGCCGCAACGGCATTATGCTCGATTGGCATCCGAACGGCGCAAAAAAATCGGAAGCGGTTTACCAAGACGGCAGTTTAGTCAAAAAAACCGTTTGGGATGAAGACGGTTATGTGCTTTCTGAATAGTCCTTAAAAGAGAAAGAGTTGTTTGAAAATAAAAAAACCAAGCTTCGGCTTGGTTTTTTTATGGAAGTTTATCGATGTAGGAAATTCTAGTGTTGTTTACGCTTTCTGTTTTTTTGTATGCAGACTCATTTTGAGATTTTTAATGGTTGTCAAGGATGCCGGAAGGCATGGCGAAGCCGCGTAGTTCTTGATAATACTCAAAAAGCCCGAAACAAACATTTCAGTAAAAAAAACAAAAGCCGATTGGCATAAAAAATGTGAATAACCCGACCTTTTCTAATAGGATATCACCGTTGAGCAGTTGGCGGTAGATTAAGTTTCCGAGGGCGTTGTAGGTGTATTCGGTGCCGTTGAAGTTTTCAAGGCGGTTACCGGCGCCGATGTTGAATCCTTTCAGACGGCCTTTGTCTTTCAGGCCGTCTGAAACTTTATCCGATAGGATATTGTTGGCCGGGTCGAAGCTGAATTTCTCGCTGCTGCCCGTTTGTTTATTGGTGGCACTTTCAATCCGCCCGATTTTATCGTACACATAATCCAGCACGCCGCTGCGTTGGTCGGCCGTCTGAATCAGGTTGCCGGCTTTGTCGTAGGCATAGCGGCGGTTGACTGCGCCGCCGATGAGGGCGCTT
>JBHALY010000123.1:0-6923 GCA_041827905.1 Neisseria dentiae | reverse complement strand
TATGATAGAAAAACTCACCTTCGGCCTCTTTACCAAAGAAGATTCGCATAACTTTATGCGGCTGATGAAATATGTGCGCCCGTATAAAGGCCGCATCATTTGGGCATTAATCGCCATCTTCGGCGTGGCCGCCACCGAAAGCTATCTGGCCGCCTTTATCGCGCCTTTGGTCAACCAGGGTTTCGCCCCGCCCAGCGCGCCGCCCGAACTCAGCGCCGCCACCGATATTGTTTCGACTCTGAAAAACTGGAAAGATCAATTCACCTATATGATTTGGGGCACGCCCGACAAAGTGTGGGTGGTGCCGGTGTTTTTCATTATTTTGGTGATGATACGCGGCGTTTGCCGCTTTGCCAGCACTTACCTGATGACTTGGGTTTCGGTGATGGCCATCAGCCATGTGCGCCGCGATATGTTTGACAAAATGCTGTTGCTGTCGTCGAAATTCCATCAGGAAACACCGTCGGGCCATGTGTTGATGAATATGGTTCAGATGGCCGAACAATCCATCAGCAACGCCAGCAACGTGTTTATCACCCTTACGCGCGACACCTTGATCGTTATCGGCTTGGTGTGCGTGCTGCTGTATCTCAACTGGCAGCTCAGCCTGATTGTGGCGCTGATGTTCCCGCTGCTGTCGCTGCTGTCGCGCTACTACCGCAACCGCCTAAAAAGCATCATCGCCAGCTCGCAGCAAAGCATCGGCACGTTGAATAACGTGGTTAACGAAGTGCATCAGGGGCAACGCGTGGTGAAACTGTTCGGCGGCCAAAAGCAGGCGGCCGACCGCTTTGCCGAAGTGAACAACACCATCGTGCGCCTAGGCAAAAAAATCACCCAGGCCACCGCCGCCCGTTCGCCGTTCAGCGAACTAATCGCCTCTTTCGCTTTGGCGGTGGTGATTTTCATCGCCCTTTGGCAAAGCCAGCAAGGCTACACCACCATCGGCGAATTTATGGCCTTTATCGTGGCCATGCTGCAAATGCTCAGCCCGATTAAAAACCTCGCCAACATCAGCATTCCCATGCAAACCATGTTTCTGGCTTCAGACGGCGTGTGCCAATTTTTAGACACCGAACCCGAAAAAGACACCGGCACCCAAACCCTGCAAAACGTTTCAGGCCGTCTGAAATTTGAAAACATCGACGTGCGCTACCACGCAGACGGCAAAAAAGCCTTGGACAACTTCAATCTCGACATCCGCCCCGGCGAGCGCGTGGCTTTGGTGGGCCGCTCCGGCAGCGGCAAAACCACCGTGGTCAACCTGCTGCCGCGCTTTGTCGAGCCTAGCGCCGGCGCGGTTTATCTCGACGACACCAATATCGCCGACCTCACCCTGGCCAACTTGCGCGAGCAGTTTGCGCTGGTATCGCAAGACGTGTTCCTGTTTGACGACACCCTGCTGGCCAACGTGCGTTACAGCCGCCCCGAAGCGAGCGAAGAAGAAGTATTGGCCGCGCTGAAAGCCGCCAACCTGCAAGACTTGGTGGACAACTCGCCGCACGGCCTGCACCAACCCATCGGCGCCAACGGCAACCAACTCTCCGGCGGCCAGCGCCAGCGCGTATCCATTGCCCGCGCTATTTTGAAAAACGCACCGATACTGCTCTTGGACGAAGCCACCAGCGCGCTCGACAACGAATCCGAACGCCTAGTGCAACAAGCCTTGGAGCGCCTGATGCACGGCCGCACCAGCATTATCGTCGCCCACCGCCTGACCACCATCGAACAGGCCGACCGCATCATCGTGATGGACGACGGCAAAATCATCGAAGAAGGTAATCACAACGAACTACTGGCCAAACAAGGCTACTATGCCGCCTTAAACCATATGCCCAAACAGGACTAACCATTTTCACGTGGCTCGTAAGTCCGCCTGAAAACCGAAACAAAGTATTCATATGCAAACTAACCAGCAGCCTTTGGTTTCCGTGATGATTCCCTACTACAACTGCGGAAAATACATCGCTGAAACCATCGCCTCAGTGAAAGCGCAGCATTATCCCCACATCGAAATCATCATCGTCGACGATGGTTCCGATGCGGTCGAGGCTGCAGTTTTGACCGAACTGGTGCAGCAACACCCCGATATCCGCCTGATCCGCCAAGAAAATCAGGGCGTATCCGCCGCACGCAATCAAGCCGCCGCCCATGCAAGTGGCCGCTATTACCTGTTTCTCGATGCCGACGATATGTTGCTGCCCGACTATCTTTCCGCTACCGTAGCCGTGTTGGAAAGCCGAGCAGAAATTAAGCTGGTTTACACCCAAGCCGAATTCTTCGATGCCGAAAACGGCCCGTGGAAACTACCAGCCTACGAAAGCCTGCGTAAGTTACTCGAAGGCAATCACATTCCCGTAACCAGCCTGCACCGTGCCGAAGACTTTCACCGCATCGGCGGCTTCGACAACACGCTGCACACTCACGAAGACTGGGATTTATGGATCAGAATGCTCGAACATGGCGGCCACGCCCTCTGCCTTGAACGTGTGCTGTTCCGCTACCGCCGACGCCGCGACCGCTCTTCCGTTACCAACCAACTGATGAGCGGCAAAAACTGCATGAAAGAAAGCTGGCAAAACGTGTATATCAAAAACAGCAGCCTGTTTTGCCGCCACGGCCTGAGCTTTTACGACCTGATCAACCAAGTCTCGCACAGCCGTAAAAAAAGCCGTTTTCGCCGCTGGTTAGCACGTTTAAAAAAATAAGCCGTCTCGCTTACCTCCAAGTAGTTTATATTTATATATTCAATAACATAAAGAGTTTATGATGAAAATTTTAGTTACTGGCGGCACCGGCTACATCGGTTCGCACACTGTTGTGGCATTAATTCATGCAGGACACGAGGTCGTGGTTTTAGATAATTTCTCCAATTCCAGCCCCATCGTATTGGATAGATTAGCAACCATCTGTAAGCAAGCCATTACTTTTTACCAAGGCAACATACAAGACAGAGACTTACTGAAGAAAATCTTCAATACTCACAAGATTGATGCCGTGATGCATTTTGCAGGACTCAAAGCTGTCGGTGAAAGTGTACGAGAACCCATCAAATACTATGAATGCAATGTAAGCGGCACCATGATACTGGCAGAAGAAATGTCTAAAGCAGGTGTGTTCAACATCATTTTCAGCTCTTCTGCTACAGTCTACGGAAATCCGGGGCGCGTTCCTTACACAGAGGATATGCATGTAGGCGATACATCGAATCCTTACGGAACATCAAAATACATGGCGGAACGAATTTTAACCGACATACAGAAAGCCGATTCCCGCTGGAGCGTCATACTCTTGCGTTACTTCAATCCTATCGGTGCACATGAAAGCGGTTTAATCGGTGAGCATCCCAACGGGATTCCCAATAACTTACTGCCATTCATTTGCCAAGTGGCATCAGGCAAACTGCCCTATCTATCCGTTTTCGGTGACGATTACCCAACTCCTGATGGAACCGGTATCCGCGATTACATTCACGTTATGGATTTAGCTGATGGACATTTAAAAGCCATGCAAACCAAAAGTAATGAATCAGGCGTCCATATTTACAATTTGGGCACAGGCACAGGCTACTCTGTATTAGAAATTATCCGTGCATTTGAGCAGGAATCAGGTCTAAGCATTCCTTATCAAATTAAGCCCCGACGACAAGGAGATGTGTCATGCTGCTATGCAGATACCTCTTTTGTACAGCAACATATCGGCTGGACAGCACAACATGATTTACCGCGCATGATGAAAGATACTTTACGCTGGCTGAACCATAATCCCAACGGATACGAACAAGAGAAACAATAACATGCAAACAACTTCCACCAAATTATTGCCGCCTGCAACCATCATCATGACCTTCCACGGTGAAGGTGTATACGCCCATAAAAGCCTGCTTGGCTTCCAGCGCATTCGCAATTACTCGGCTGCGCTGGGTCATCGTGTCGATTTAATCTGCATTCTTGATTGTGCCGAAGAATTTACTGAACAAACTGTAAAAAACTATCTGCACCGATACGGCAGCAATCGCGACCAGATTATCGAAACATCTAACGCATCTTTATCTGCTTCACGAAACGTTGGTATCGACCACTCAAAAACCGAATATTCCGGTTTTCTTGATGGTGATGATTTTTTCAGCTCAAACTGGGCGCATGAAGCAGTATCCAAACAGTCGGACAGTAAACGAAATATTTTATGCATGCCCGGCCATGTCGTGAGCTTCGGCAAACATACTAATATTCAAACGATTGTTCCCAGCCGTGAAATTCCAGAGCCTCAAATGATGAATATGCACTATTGGGTTTCTTCTTCATTTGGCCGCACCGACTTGTTCCGCCGTATCCCCTGCAACGAAAAGATAGGCAGACAAACCAAATTCGCCTTTGAAGACTGGGATTTCAACCTGCGCTGCATCGCAGCAGGTGTCGATATCGAACCCGTAGAAAAAACCTACCTATTCTACCGCCGCCGAGAAAACTCTATGCTTCAAGAGCATCTTCAGTTTAACTCTATGATTCCGCCGTCCGACTTCTTCGAAAAAGTCCGCCTGTAAGCGCATAGGCCGTCTGAAAGCGCCAAACCGTTTCGTTTTCAGACGGCCTTCCGGCCAAACAACCACTTTACCCTGTATAAAAAAAATGAAAAAAAATCCATTTAAATCCATGATTAAATCGAGTGTGCGGGCGCTTTGGAAAACCCTGTTCAAACCCTTGGTCAAAGTCCTGCCCGAAAGCCCTTTGCGCCAACGCCTGATGCGCGCAGGCGGCAAAATCGAACGGCGCGAGTGGTGGCCGAAGCCGCCCAAACACCAGCAGCACGCTCACAATCTCAATGCTTTTCTGATTGAAGAACTTCGTGAGCTGGGCGTGATTGAGCCTGCCCTGCAACCAAGCCGCGACTTTCTCAACCAACTTGCACAAAACAGCCACCGCCCGAGGCCGAATCTGGAAAAAAACAGTTACGGCGAAGCCTACGGTCTGCTGCTGCGCCACTTGAAAACCCTCGATTACGATGTGGTGTTTCTCGCGCCGTGGCTCAAACGTGGCGGCGCCGATTTGGGCTTGCTGCACCACATCAACGCCCAACACGAAAAAGGTATGCGCTCGCTGCTGATCACCACCGAAAGAGCACCCTCCACTTGGCTCGACCGCTTACCCGCTTCAGCCGTTCACTTGGATTTTGCCGAGTTTTCCGCCAAACTCAATCCGCACAAATCGGCCGAACTGCTGGTGCGCCTGCTGTTACAGATTCCGGCGCAAAGCATCCACAACATCAATTCGCCCCTGGGCTGGGATGTGTTTAAAAAATACGGCCACCAGCTCAAATCCATGAATAAAAAAATCTTTGCCAGTGTGTTTTGCGAAGACGAATACGAGCCGAACATTTTCTTCGGCTATGCCCATTATCTGCCCGAAACCTACCGCACGCTGGCAGGTGTATTTTGCGACACGCAATGGTATCCCGAAGAACAAAACCAAATCAGCGGTTTGGGCAACTTAATGCAAACCGTGTATTTCCCGTTCTTAGGAGAACTCAAACCCTATGCCGCCGCCAACGGAAAAGCGCCGATTTTATGGGCAAGCCGCATCGCCAAACAAAAGCGCCCCGAGCTGCTTTACCGAATTGCCAAAGCCATGCCGGAACAGGAATTCCACATTTACGGCGAATCCGAACGCCCTTGCAGCAAAGAATTGGAATTGCTGCAAGCCTTGGCTAATGTGAAATATTTCGGCAAATACGATTCTTTTGCTAAAGTGGCCACGCAAACCCCTTATGCCGCCTTTCTGTACACTTCGCAATACGACGGCCTGCCCAATGTGCTGATTGAAGCCATTTCCAACGGTTTGCCTGTGATTTCGTATGATGTAGGCGGCATCCGCGAGCTGATTCATCGAGACACCCTGCTCGACGACCACGCAAACTTTGAAACCAATCTGCGCCGCATCCAAGCCATACTGGCCGACAAAGCCCTGCTGCAACACGCTTGGCAGCACAGCCACAATATTCTGCACACCCGCCACAGTTGGCCGAGCTTTGTTCAGGTTTTGGAAAACATCGACGGTTATTTTCCGTCGCTGCCGCAAGAAACCTATTGTCGCTGCTACACCGATTTCCGCGTGTTGTCGCAAGCAGATTCTGGCAACACCCGTATTTAATATGTTACAAAATCAGCCGCCGCATACATGGTGGCGCCGCCTTAGTAGAAAGCAACAACAATGACCCAAACCCTTTTAATCGAACTCTTAACCGAAGAGCTGCCCCCAAAAGCCCTGAATAATCTCGGCAACCATTTTGCCGCCGCCATTGCCGAAGGGCTGGAAAAAGCGCAGTTAACCGACGGCGAAACCGACTACACCGCCTATGCCTCGCCGCGCCGTTTGGCGGTGCAGGTAAAAAACGTGAAGCCGGTGCAGGCCGACCAGCAGGTGGTGAAAAAAGGCCCGTCGGCAGCAAGCGGCATGAAAGACGGCGTGCCGACCAAAGCCTTGGAAGGTTTCGCCCGCGGCGCCGGTGCCAAGATTGAAGATCTGAAAATCATCCACGACGGCAAGCAGGATATATTTACCTACGAATACACCCAAACCGGCAAACCCTTGGGCGAGTTGCTGGAAGACATTCTCAATCAGGCGGTGAAAAAACTGCCGATTCCAAAAGTGATGCGCTGGGGCAGCAGCACCCACACTTTCGTGCGCCCGGTGCACGGCTTGGTGGTGCTGCACGGCAGCGAAGTGGTGCCGGTGAGCGTATTGGGTTTGCAGAGCCGCAAGTGGTGCTCACAGAAGCCGCCGAGCAAGGCAAAACGCCCGAACAGCATTTCGCCCACCTCACCCTGCACGGCACGCTGCACCTGATGGGCTACGACCACATCGACGAAGCCGAAGCCGAAATCATGGAAACACTTGAAACCCGCCTGCTGAATCAGTTAGGATACC
>JBHALY010000122.1:0-19845 GCA_041827905.1 Neisseria dentiae | reverse complement strand
GAATGCGCTTTTTCCACCAACAACAGCTGGTCGAAACCCACGCCCGTGTGGCGGTCGGCCCATTTGGTCAGCGGTGCGTTTTCCGGCTCAAACGGCTGGCTGATACCGTCGATAACCATAAAATCATTGCCCAAACCGTGCATTTTGGTAAATTTCAGCGTTTTCATCATTATCCTTCCCCGCCATGTTTCAGGCCGTCTGAAAGCGTAGGCGACGATTCTACACCAAACCACCTGCTTTTGCTGTTACCTGCAACCACAAAAACAGATGCGTAAACGGAATACGGCTCATATCAACGTTTTTTTCGGTTTCCGGCCGTTGTTTTCAGCCGAAAATAAAAATTGACAGTTGCATATAAGAGACAATCGGAATTTTATTCAGATAAACGGTAGTGCCAAATTTACAGACACAGAAAAACAGCACACCGCAATAACTATTTTCATATCACATTGTTTTTAAATAATTTTAATAAGATTTACCGTTATCAGTTTTATCACCGCACCATCAATCGGGCCTGAACAAAACTATCACCATCATTCCAAATAAACCGATTATCTAAAAAATTTTCCATTTATCTTGCATTTTCTTATTGCATTATTTTTTTCAAGAATGCAAAATACATAACAAGAAAAGCAGAAAATATTGCAAGACTATATTTTTCAATGCTTTTCTCACAAACAAGGCCAGCCAACCACCATTTTATGCTGCAAGATGGCCAAACACATTACGAAACGTATTACAACAAGGACAAAATCATGAAAATCCAACGTGCTCTTTCTACCGTGGCTGCTTTCGCCCTGCTGGCCGGCGCCCAAGCCGCTTTCGCCCAAGGCGTTACTTTCCATCATAAAGCTTCCGATGCCGCCGCGCCGATCAGCGGCAATTTAGCCATGCGCATCACCATCAATGCCGAAGGCAATGTGAGCGATGCCCGCGTGGTGCGCAGCAGCGGCTCGGCCAGCATCGACGCCGCGGCGGTTGACTGGATGGAATCGCAATACTTACGCCCCGCAACCATGAACGGTGATTCGATCGACCTTAGCGTGATTAAAGAAATCAATTTCAGCAAAACCGCACCGGTACAACACGCAGGTTTAACCAAATAAAGTATGGGTTCCGTATCCCCTTAAAAGGCGCGCCTTTAAAACAGGCGCGCCTTTTCCGCTTTTTTTCTATCTATATAGTGAATTCAATTACTTCAGTACAAGGCAGCAAGCCGCAGACAGTACAAATAGTACAGCGAGGCGCAGCAACACCGTAATGGAATAAGTGGATTCACTATACAAACAGAAGCCTTTGCAAAATTCATTAAGGCCATCTGAAAAACCTAACGCGGATACACTGTTTCCGGCAACATCTGTTCGTCATTTCCGGGTTTAGCCCGATAATGACGGAATCAAACATTTCAGACGGCCTTAATGAATTCTGCAAAGGTTTCAAACCGTTTTTCAAACCAAATCACACTTTCAGTTCGTCGCGCCGCCTGCTCCTTTTCCGTCTAAAACCGCAGGTACAAAGCGTAGCAGGGTTTCGCGCAAAACAATCAGTTTACCGTGGAAAAAGTGTGAAGACTCGGGCAACACCAACACGGGAATATCTTGCGGCGCCGCCCATTTGAAAGCCTTTTCCAAACCCACGATTTCATCGGTTTCACCGTGAACCAGCAGGGTTTTGGAGGCATCGGGAGCCGTGGGTTCGCGGTTTTCATAATGGTTAACGGCGGGAGCAACCAATAACAGCAAATCGGGTTCGTGCTGCTGCGCCGCAAACAGTGAAACATAACCGCCGAACGAAAAACCGCTAATGGCCAACAGCGCAGCTTCGGGATGTTTTGCACGGGCATAGTCGATAACGGCGATGCAGTCGTCGGCTTCGCCGCGGCCGTAATCGTGGCTGCCTTCGCTGTTGCCTACACCGCGCAGGTTGGGCAGATAGCAGTGAAAACCAAGTATGCTCAAAGCTTTTGCCACGGTCTGTATCACTTTGTTGGTGTTGGTGCCGCCTTGCAGCGGATTCGGGTGGTTGATTACGGCTACGCCGCGCCCCTGCCCTTGCGGGGGCAGGTAGATGGTTTCGAGTATGCCCACAGGGCCGGGGATATGCAGTTGGTTAATGGGTTTCAGCATGATGATCTATATTGTGTGTTGGCCGTCTGAAAAATCCGCGCGTAATCAGCCGTTTTCCGGTTGATCGACCAGCAGGCGGTTAACGGCTTTACCGCCTGCCAAATCTTGTTCGAGAATTTCCTGCAAGTCTTCTTCGTCCACATAAGTGTACCAGCGGGCTTCCGGGTAAATCACCATCACCGGGCCGGACTCACAACGCCCCAGGCAGCTTGTGCTGCTGATACGCAGTTTGCCAGGGCCGATCAGATCCATTTTTTTGGCATTGCCTTTGAGAAAATCGACGGCGGCATCGGCTTCGCCGTTATCGTTGCAGCTTTGTTTGCACGGGTCGCGGCGGGCGTTGGTGCAGATAAACAGATGGCGTTGGAAATAACTCATTACACTTCTTTCTACTTAAAGCCGCCTGTTTTGTTTCAGACGGCCTCGATGATTGTTCAGACGGCCTTACAGATAAAAATGCTTGCCGTTATTTTGATTGTTGGCTTTCAATTCGGACAACATCCGTTTGAAATCCAAACCGTATTGCGTGCTGAGTTTGTCGGCGCGCTTTTTCAGTTTGTCGAGGTTTTGCTCTTTCGGACTGCTTTGGAATGCCATCACGGCAACATTGCCGTGGCTTTCTGCGGGCAGCTCCAACACGCGGCCTTCAAACACGCCCAGCAGGCGTTCAACGAAGCGGCGGTAGCGGCGGTCGCCGCTCCACCAGTTGGTTACGAAGATGCCGTTTGCCGACAATGCTTGGCGGCAGTTTTCAAAAAACGGCTCTTCCACCAGCGCATCAACGATTTGCAGACCGTCGAAACCGTCCACCAGCACCACATCGGTGCCGCCACGCAGGGTTTTGATGTATTCGGCACCGTCGGCTTCGATGATTTCAAAATGCTCGTCTTCAAACGGCAATTCAAACAGGCTACGCGCCACGTTGATAACCTGCGGGTTGATATCGACGGCAGTTTGGCGCGTGTCGGGCAGATAGGCGTCTATCCAGCGTGCAAACGAGCCGCCGCCCAGGCCGATTTGGGTGATATGTGCAGGCGCCTGTTCGACAAACAGCAGCCAGCCCATCATCGCGCGGCTGTATGAAAGCACCAGCTCGGCGGGGTGGTCGAGGTTCATCGAGCTTTGCACGGTGGCGCTGCCCAGATGCAGCGAGCGGATGTTGCCGGATTCGGAAATACCCACCTCCGGCAGCTCGGATTGCTGCGCGCGCAGGCGGCGGTAAGGATGATGTGCCATAAGCGGTGAAATATAGGAAACGGCCGGTATTTTAATACAGTTCGGGCATGTTGGAACGGGGTTTCAGACGGCCTGAACGGTAAATATGGGCAATTAATCCTTAAGGTTATGATTCTGGGTTATTGTTTTAGGCCGTCTGAAAAAATATTCAGACGGCCTAAGGCATACGCCAACCGGCGGACAAACTGTCTTAGAGAGCCTTAAAACGCCTCGCCCACTTTCACGCCGCCTTCAATGTCTTTCGGCGTGGCCAGTTGCGCGGTGGCCAGTTGCGCGGCTTTAAATTCGGGTGTCTGCATCACGGCGGCGGCTTCTTCGGTGCTCAAAGTGTTCGCCATATATTGCCAGCGTGCGGCCAAATCGGGATTGGCGGGGATAACGAAGCCTTCGCGCAATTCGTCAACCAAATCGGGGCGGTTGCACACCAGCACGATGTCGCAGCCCGCCTCAAACGACAGACGGGCGCGGTCTTTGATGCCGCCCGCACCCACCGCGCCTTCCATGGTGAGGTCGTCTGAAAAAATCACGCCGTTAAAGCCGATGTCGCGGCGTAGAATTTCTTTCAGCCATTTGGCGGAAAAGCCTGCGGGTTGGCCGTCGACCTGCGGATATACCACGTGCGCGGGCATCACGGCGGCCATGCCGGCGGCGCTCATTTTTCTGAACGGCAAAATATCGGCGGCTTCCAACTCGGCCAGCGTGCGGTCGTCTTGAGGCAGCACATGGTGGCTGTCGCCCTCCACAAAGCCGTGACCGGGAAAATGTTTGCCGCACGATTTCATGCCGCCGCGGTTCAAACCTTTTTGCAGCGCCAGCGCCAACTCGGCCACCACCCCGGCATCACAATGGAAGCTGCGGTTGCCGATAACGGCGCACTGCCCCCAGTTCAAATCGAGCACGGGCGTAAACGACAAATCGATGCCGCACGCGCTCAATTCGATGGCCAACACCCAGCCCACCTGCTCCGCGCGCGCCTTGGCCGCTTCAGGGCCTTCTTTATCCCAAACCTCACCGAGCGCGTCCATCGCGGGCAGACGGGTGAAACCGTTGATAAAACGCTGTACGCGCCCGCCTTCGTGGTCGACGGCAATCACCAGCTCGGGCGAACGCAGGGCTTTGATTTCGCCGACTAGGGCTTTGAGCTGATCGATGTTTTCAAAATTGCGGCGGAACAGAATCACGCCGCCCACAGCCGGATCGAGCAGGCGTTGCTTTTCTTCTTCGGTAAGGCGGAAAGCGTGTACATCGGCCATCACCGGGCCGCGCGGAATAACGGGTTGGGTCATACGAATCTCATCAAAGATAAGGTAAATCGGTTCGGGCTGCCGCAGTTTCAGACGGCCTCAAAGTTTTGGCAAAACCGCCGCGGGCAGATATGGTTTAAGGCCGCAGAAATATGCCTGACGGCCGGAAACGTTTCAGACGGCCTGCTGCATGGAGGCCGTCTGAAAACAAATGTGCAGCTTATTGCAGGTTTAACGCCAAAAACAGCGTGCTGCCGTTGCGCTGCACCAGCAGAGGCACGGTTTTGCCGGTGCTCTCCAGCGCGCTGCGGAATGTGGATTCGTCTTCCACATTGATTTGGCTCACCGCCAGAATTTCGTCGCCGCGCTTCAGGCCGGCGCGCTGGGCGGCACCTTCGGCTTTCACCACCACCAACCGTTTGCCGTTGTTGGCCGAGCGCGTTTGCAGGGTTAAGCCCGTGTTTTCAATGGTAAAGGTTTGGCCTTCGGGCGTGTATGACGGGTCGGACGCCTGCTCCTCGCTCATTTCGGTATCCTGGCCATTGGCACCGAGCTGCACTTTCACCGTGCTTTCTTTGCCTTTGCGCCACACGCCGAGGGTAACTTCTTTGCCCGGCGCCATCGCACCCACCATCACAGGCAGATCGCTCGATTGGCGCACTTCTTCGCCGTTCACGCTGCGCACGATGTCGCCCACCTGCAAGCCCGCACGTTGCGCCGGGCTGCCGGGCAGCACGCGGGCAATCAGGGCGCCGGAAGCTTTGTCGAGGCCGAACGATTTGGCCAAGTCATAAGAAACTTCCTGAATAATCACACCCAATTGGCCGCGCTGCACTTTGCCGGTGGTTTTCAGCTGCTCGGCCACATTCATGGCCACATCAATCGGAATGGCGAACGAAATGCCCATAAAACCGCCGCTGCGGCTGTAAATCTGCGAGTTGATGCCCACCACCTGGCCGCGCAGGTTAAACAGCGGGCCGCCCGAATTGCCGGGGTTGATGGCCACATCGGTTTGGATAAACGGCGTGTAGTTTTCATTGGGCAGGCTGCGGCCTTTGGCCGATACAATGCCTGCGGTAACGCTGTTGTCGAAGCCGAACGGCGCACCGATGGCGGCCACCCATTCGCCCGGTTTCAAATCTTTGGCGTTGCCCACTTTAATCACCGGCAGGTCGGCGGCGTCGATTTTCAGCAAGGCAACGTCGGACTGCTGGTCGGAACCGATTAATTTGGCCGGATATTCGCGTTTGTCGTTCAACACCACTTTGATGTTGGCCATGCCGGCCACCACATGCGTGTTGGTGAGGATATAGCCGTCGGGGCTGATAATGAAACCCGAACCGAAATTCAGCTCGCCCTCGTCGTCCTGCTCCGGCATTTCGGGCATATTGGGCACGAGGCGTTTAAAAAACTCGTAAAACGGATCGTTGTCGGGAAACTGGTTCAAATCCATACCGTTATCGCTGCGGCGCTCGGTATTATTTGTCTTGGTGGCCTGAATATTCACCACCGTCTGCCCTTCCTGCTCCACCAGTTTGGTGAAGTCGGGCAGCAGCATTTCCACTTTACCGTCTTCGGTTTTGGTTTCTACTTTCTGCACCAAATCGTCTTGCGGCTTTCCGTCTTTACCGAAAAAGCTGTCGATTTTGTCGCAGCCGCTCAAAGCCAAGGCCGAAGCCGTCAGCAAGGCGATATATTTTGGCGTTGTGTTCACGGCGTTTCCTCTTAAAACTGTTCCGTTGGGTTTGGATAGGCGGATTGTAAACGAAAACGGCCGCGTCTGCACGGCGGTTGCGATGCTGCCCCTTTATTTTACCTGCCCGAAACGGCCTTATCGGAAGGCCGTCTGAAAACTTTTTTTCAGACGGCCTGTTATGTTGGTTACGGCTTACTGCTGCCGGGCAGCGGTTCAGCCTAAAGTGGGCATGGAGAATACCGCGCCTTCGCGCACTTCGGAAGTCGGCCAGCGTTGGGTAACGGTTTTGCGGCGGGTGTAGAAACGGGTGCCGTCGGGGCCGTATGTGCCCAAATCGCCGAACATCGACTGTTTCCAGCCGCCGAAGCTGTGGTAAGCCACCGGCACGGGCAGCGGGATATTAATGCCGACCATGCCCACCAGGATATTGTCGGCGAAATAGCGGGCGGCTTCGCCGTCGCGGGTGTAGATACAGGTGCCGTTGCCGTAGATGTGGTTGTTGATCAGATCCATCGCTTCCTGCATGGTTTTCACGCGCACCACCTGCAACACCGGGCCAAAGATTTCTTCCTGATAGCTCACCATGTCGGGAGTAACGTGATCGATCAACGTGCCGCCGAGGTAAAAGCCGTTTTCATAGCCGGGCACACTGGGATTGCGGCCGTCCACCACGATGGTGGCGCCCTGCTCTTCGGCGCTGGCAATATAGCCCTCCACTTTGGCTTTGTGCGCAGCGGTAATCAGCGGGCCGAAATGGTTGGATTTGTCGGAAAACGGGCCGACTTTCATGGTTTTCATACCCTCTTTGATACCAGCCACCATGCGCTCGGCGATTTCGTCGCCCACAGCCACCGCCACCGACAAGGCCATGCAGCGCTCGCCGGAAGAGCCGAACGCCGCGCCCAACAGGGAATTGACCACATTGTCCAAATCGGCATCGGGCAGCACGATGGCATGGTTTTTCGCGCCGCCGAGCGCTTGGCAGCGCTTGCCGTTGGCTGTGGCGGTGGCGTAGATGTATTTGGCAATCGGTGTGGAGCCGACAAAGCTGACGGCTTGAACACGCGGATCAGTCAACAGGGTATCCACCGCTTCTTTGCCGCCGTTCACCACGTTCAGCACGCCGTCGGGCAAACCGGCTTCCTGCAACAGTTGCGCCAAAAACAGGCCGACGCTCGGATCGCGTTCGGACGGCTTCAACACGAAGGTATTGCCGCACACGATGGCCAGCGGAAACATCCACAGCGGCACCATGGCCGGGAAGTTGAACGGGGTGATGCCGGCCACCACGCCCAATGGCTGAAAATCGCTCCAAGAGTCGATGTCGGGGCCGACGTTTTTACTGTATTCGCCTTTGAGCATTTCGGGGGCGCCGCAGGCAAATTCCACATTTTCGATACCGCGCTGCAATTCGCCGGCGGCATCGTGCACGATTTTGCCGTGTTCCGAACCGATTAATTCGCAGATTTTGTCGCGGTTTTGCTCCAGCAGTTCTTTATAGCGGAACATGATACGCGCACGTTTCATCACCGGCGTTTTACGCCACTCGGGAAATGCGGCCTGTGCGGCGGCAACGGCTTCCTCTACCGTGGCTTTGCCCGCCAACGCCACCTGCTTGCTGACTTCGCCGGTAGAAGGGTTGTAAACATCTTGCGTGTTAGCGGTATCGTTGATGATTTTGCCGTTGATAAAGTGGCCGACAATATGGGTCATGATATTTCTCCTTTTAAAATCAAAAGATATAAATGAAACGGTTGTTCTTTTCAGACGGCCTGATTGATAGAGGCCGTCTGAACCGGAAACCTGCTTTCGACAGCTTCCGTTAAGCTGCGGCTACCAAAGCTCACGGTAAATGGCAATGATTTCTTCTTTAGCGGGAACACGCGGATTGTTGCCGGGCGAACCTGAAGCAAGTGCCTGCTCGGCCATGGTTTCCACCACCGCGTCAAAATCGGCTTTCTGCACGCCGAATTCTGCCAAAGTCGGCACTTTCAATTCGCGATTCAGGGCAACCAATTCATCAAGCAGTTTTCGGTTGGCGGTATCGGTGTCATCGCCGGCGGCAGCCACGCCGATGGCGCGGGCGCAGTCGGCATAACGCTCCGCTGCTGCGGGAATGGAATAAGCGGTTACGGCGGGCAGCAGCATCGCATTCGACAAACCGTGCGGCACATGAAAAAACGCGCCGATGGGGCGGCTCATGCCGTGCACCAATGCCACGGAAGCGTTGTTAAAAGCAATGCCTGCCAGCGTAGAACCCAGCATCATAGATTCGCGTGCGGCGCGGTTGCCGCCGTCGTGATACACCGTGCGCAGATTGGGGCCGATCAAGCGCATGGCCGCCAAAGCCTGGCTGTCGCTGTATAAGCCCGCTTTACGGCTGACATAGGCTTCGATGGCATGGGTAAGCGCGTCGATACCGGTGTCGGCGGTAGTGCGCGGCGGTACGCTGAGGCTTAAGGTGTAATCGATAATGGCTGCCGTGGGCATAAAAGCCGTACCTACGCACAATAATTTTTCGCTGTTGGTTTCGTCGGTGATCACCGTAACTTTGGTGCATTCCGAGCCGGTGCCCGCCGTGGTGGGTATGGCAATCAGCGGCAGACCTTTTTCGCTGACCAAACGCGGAAAGCAATAATCGCGTATCGTGCCGCCGAATTTGCCCATCACGGCAATCGCCTTGGCGCTGTCTATCGAGCTGCCGCCGCCCAATGCAATCACCACGTCGTAACTGCCGTTTTGTACCATCGCCACACCGCCCATAATAGATGATGCCGTCGGCTCGGGAACGGTGTCGTCATACACGTCCGCGTCAATACCCGCCTCGCGCAACACGGAGAGCACTTGTTCCGCATAGCCCAACTGCACCATCATTTTGTCGGTAACCAACAACGGCTTGGCACCGCCCACCGCACGCACGAATTCCGGCAGCTTCTCGCAAGCCCCGCTTCCGATCTGCATCATGCGGGGCAAAACAACCGATTGAATGCTCATTTTGTTTTCTCCTTTTTCTTAAGTTAGGCCGTCTGAAAAATTTAAAACGAGCCGAACATCGTGCCGAACGTAATCACCGCCGCCAAAGCCAATAGAGGCACCACCACGGCAACAATGAAGATATCCAGATAAGATTCTTTATGGGTTAAGCCGCAAATCGCCAACATGGTAATCACCGCACCGTTATGGGGCAGCGCATCCAAACCGCCGGAAGCAATCGAAGCCACACGGTGCATCAATTCGGGGGAAATACCGAACTGCTGCGCCATCTGCATATAGGTTTCGCCCATCACGTTCAACACGATACTCATACCGCCCGAGGCCGAGCCGGTAATCCCCGCCATCACGTTAATCACAATCGCTTCGGAAATCAGCGGATTGTTCGGCGACAAACCGACCATAAAATCGCGCAAAATCACAAAACCGGCCAAAGTGGCAATCACCGAACCGTAACCTACTTCGGATGCGGTGTTGAAAATCGGCAAGAGCGAACCCATCGCACCGTCGTTCACCGATTTTTTCAGGTTGCGCCAGTATTTCATGTTGGCAAATACCAGCATCAAGCAGCCTGCCAACAAGGCCACGATAATCGCCCACAAACCCGATACCGCGCTCAACGACGTGCCGCCGAATTTTTTATCAGCCAAATAAGCCGTATCCATAATGGGGAACACGAATTTGCTCAATACATAGTTCAGCACAATCACCACCACAATCGGCGCCAAAGCCTGAAGCAGAGTCGGCAAATGTTTGAAATCCTGCTCTTTCACATTGGCATCGTGATGCTCGCCATAGCCCTCGCCCGCCGATAACGCGGTTTTCAGACGGCGCTGCATCCACCATACCCCGCCGGCAAACATAATCACACCTGCAATCAAACCCAAGCCCGGTGCGGCAAAAGCATCGGTTTCAAAATAGGGCATCGGAATCGCATTCTGAATCGAAGGCGTGCCCGGCATCGCGGTCATGGTGAACGTGAGCGCACCTACGGCAATCGCCCCGGGAATCAAACGCTTCGGAATATTGATTTCACGGAACAACGCCGCCGCAATCGGATACACGGCAAAGGTCACCACAAACACCGACACACCGCCGTAAGTCAGCACGGCAGAAGCCACGATAATCGAAAGCAAAGCCTTCTGCTTACCGAACTTTTCAACCAACGCATAGGCAATACTGTGTGCCGCACCCGAATCTTCCATCAGCTTGCCGAATACTGCGCCCAACAGAAAAATAGGGAAAAACTTAATCGCAAAACCGCCCATGCCCTGCATGAAAACCTGCGTATAAGTGCCTAAAAGCTCATTGCTAGGCGCACTGAACAACACCGCCAACATAGCAAGGATAGGTGCCAGAATCAGCACGCTGACACCGCGGTAGGCCAGATACATCAGCAACAGCAGCGATAATATGATGCCTGTCAGACTCAACATGTCACATCTCCTCTGTATATTAATATTATTTATAATCTGATACAAATTGTATCGTTTTACAAATTAATTCAACACAACGGAAAAATGAAATGGAATTTTCTGATGGCTTCAATCAAATTACTTGTTATATAATTGATTTATAA
This sequence comes from Neisseria dentiae, assembly GCA_041827905.1. Lineage (GTDB taxonomy): Bacteria > Pseudomonadota > Gammaproteobacteria > Burkholderiales > Neisseriaceae > Neisseria > Neisseria dentiae_B. The sequence continues at coordinate 8,973 of JBHALY010000122.1, read as the reverse complement.
GGTTAAAAATATACAATTTAAGCATATTGTTTTTACTTATATTATTGATTGGAATACTGAAAATATGTCTGAAAACAACCGTGACCGCGGTTCGTCCATCACCCGCGTATTGGAAATTATCGAAGCGGTGGCTTCCGCCGGCAGGCCGCCGGTGCCGCAGGATTTAATCCGTGATTTGAATATCCCCAAACCCAGCCTGCACCGCCTGTTGCAGCTTTTGGAAAGCGAACAGTTCATCCAACAAGATATTCAAGGCGGCATCGTGCCCGGCATCCGCGCGCTGCGTTTAAGCGTAAATATCTGGCAAAACAAACACTATAAATTAAGCCGCGAAGCGGTATTGTCTTCGCTGTCGGCCAAAATCGGCGAAACCTGCGGCATTACCGTGCCAAACGGCAGCATGATGTCCTACACCGACCGCGTACAAACCAACTGGCCTTTACAGGTTTATCTGCCTAGTGGCACCCAAGTTCCGCTCTATTGCACCGCAGGCGGCAAGCTCTATCTCAGCACGCTGCCCGCAAGCAAACGCCGGCAGTTGTTAACCCATATTCCGCTGACGCGCATGACAAAAAATACCTTATCAGGCGCATCCGAACTGGAGCAGGACGTCAAAGCAACCGAACAGCGCGGCTACGGCATAGATAACGAAGAATTCATCGCCGGCATGGTCGGTTTCGCCGTGCCTATCTACGATAAGGGCGGCCAATTTGTCGGCGGGCTCTATACGCACGCCCCCACTATTCGCAAAAGCCTGCCCGATTTACTTACTTTCCTGCCCGACATGCAGCAGGCGGCCAAAGAAATCAGCGCCCTGCTTTCTGAAACACATAGCGGCCTAGGGTCTGTCGACAATTAACCTGAATCAAAGCCCTATACCTTTGCAAGTTGCCCAGGCCGTCTGAAACACCCAACTACTGTCATACCTGCACAGGCGGGAATAACGGGATTCAAGCATTTCAGACGGCCTTAAAGTATTTTTGCAAAGGTCTCAAGCCGTCTGAAAATAAAGTTTTCTCCATATCATTCAGGCAAAACCTGAGGCAGATACAACCCCAGCACGGCCGAAAAATCCAAATCTCCGTTACCCTCTTCGGCAGCAAACCGTTCATACAGCAAACGTGCTTGCCCGCCCATCGGTGTATCTTGCTGAGTATGCAGCGCCAACTCTTCTGCCAAACGCAAGTCTTTCAGCATCAGCTTACTCATAAACCCATTTCGGTAAGCCCTACCCGCCGGCGCATTCGGCATTACACCCGGATAGGGGTTATAGCCGTTTAATACCCAGTTGCCTCCGGAGCTTTTCGCCATGATGTCCGACAATACCGCCGGATCCAACCCGTTTTGCACCCCCAATGCCACCGCTTCGGCCGTACCCGTCATCAACACGCCCAACAGCATATTGTTGCAGATTTTAGCTACCTGGCCGGCCCCGTGCCCGCCGGCATGGAAAATATTTTTCCCCATCGCCTGCAACAGCGGCAATATGCGTTCGAAATGCTCTCTTTCCGCGCCCACCATAAAACTAAGCGTGCCCGCCGCCGCCCCCGCTATACCGCCCGACACCGGCGCATCAGCAAAAGCAATACCGCGCTTAGCAGCTTCGGCAGCCACTAAACGGGCATCTTCGGCGGCAATCGTGCTGCAATCAATGGCAAAAGCACCTTTCGGCAAAACCGCCAGCACCCCCTGTCGCCCTTCGGCGCCCAAATACACGCTTTTCACATGTTCGCCGGCAGGAAGCATCGTTAACACCACATCCGCCGCGGCAGCCGCCTCTTGAGCGGAACCGCCGTCCCGTGCGCCAGCCTCCACCAAAGCAGCCACTGCGGCTGCATTTAAATCCACCACGCTGACAATATAACCGTGTTTCAACAAATTAACCGCCATCGGCGCACCCATATTGCCCAAACCGATAAAAGCGATATGTTTGACTTTGGTATCCATTTCTGTTTCTCCTTTATATTTAAGTTACCGCATAGCAATCATACAATAATTGCTAAATGATACAAATTGTATTATTTTATGATTAAAATCACAAATCTTGAACAACACAAAGGAGAGGCGCCATGAATTCTAACAACACCTATTGCCTGCAAGGCAAAACCGCCTTAATCACCGGCGCAGGAGGCGGTATCGGGCGCGCCATTGCCGAACAATATGCCCGCGCAGGTGCATATGTAGGCGTGTCCGATATTAATTTGACAGCCGCCCAACAAACGGTTGAGGCCATCCAAGCACAAGGCGGGCAGGCTATTGCCTTAGAAACGGATGTATGCAGTGAATCTGATGTACAACAAACTACCGACCGGCTGGTGTCTGCCTCGGGCCGTTTGGATATTTTGGTTTCCAATGCCGGCATCCAAATTATTGCGCCTATCGACCAACTGCCTTTTTCCGATTGGCAACGCATGCTCGATATCCACTTGAACGGTGCTTTTCTTACTACCCGATCTGCCTTGAAATATATGTACCCGCAAGGTAGCGGCACTGTTATTTATATGGGTTCGGTACACTCCCACGAAGCCAGTCTCTACAAAGCGCCTTACATTACTGCCAAGCACGGCTTATTAGGCTTAACCCGCGCATTGGCCAAAGAGGGCGCGCAACACGGCGTCCGTGCCCATGCGATTTGCCCGGGCTTTGTCAAAACACCCCTAGTAGAAAAACAGATTCCGGAACAGGCTAAAGCCAAAGGAATCAGTGAAGAAGAGGTGATTAAAAATATCATGCTGGGCAACACGGTTGACGGCGAATTCACCACTACTGCCGATATCGCCCAACTTGCTTTATTTCTAGCATCATTCCCAACCAATGTTTTTACCGGACAATCTTTTATTGCCAGCCACGGCTGGAGCATGAAATAAACAAAGCCTTCCGATACAGGAAGGCTTTGTTTTACTGGAGCTCAAACTCAACGGGAAAATTACTCCGGTTTTTTACCCGCTTTTTGTGCTTGTTCGTTTTTTGCCATCACTTCGCGATACCAGCGCGGGTGGTGTTTTTTCGCCCACGTTTGGGTAACCACGCCCTCCACCATCGCGCGTATCGTGCCTTTAACCCAAAAGGCGGCATAAACGTGCACGATGATGCCGGCAATCAGAATCAAGGCTGCCCATGCGTGAAACAGCAAAGCCAAACGGATAACCGGAATCGGGAACAGCTCGGCGAAATACGGGCGCCACGCGATGATGCCGGTGCACAGTAAAACAATCATGCAGCCGGTCATCAGCCAAAACATACCTTTTTGGCCGCCGTTGTATTTACCCGTATCGCCCACTTCATGCCCTTTGAGTACGGTGCCTACCGATTTCATCCACTTTACGTCTTCTTTATCGATAAAGTTGTACTTCCAATAGCGGAAAAACTGCACGAAGAAGCCGACAAACATCACCGCTCCTACGAACGGATGGATAATCCGCGCCAGTTGCGGGGTGCCAAACACGCCGGTCAGCCAGAAAAAGGCGGGATAGAAAAACGCCAAACCGGAAATCGCCAACAGCACGAAGCAGATGGCCACAATCCAGTGGTTGATGCGCTCGCTGCGGTTATAGCGCTGAATCAGTTTTTCTTTCATTATGCGTCCTCCTCGCCATGCAGGGTTTTACCGTCTTTGCCGATTACCTCGGAGCCTTCTTCCTCGGCTTTGCTGGGGCCTACGGTAATGTAGTGGAAGAATCCGGTTAAGGTGGCAGCGGCAATGCCGATGGTGGCCAACGGCTTGAGCAGGCCTTTCCACAGTTTTACCGTGGTGCTGATGGCCGGATTATTCGGCAGGCCGTGGTAAAGCTCGGGCTTGTCGGCATGGTGCAGCACATACATCACATGCGTGCCGCCTACGCCTTCGGGGTCGTACAGGCCGGCGTTTTTATAACCGCGGTTGTTCAGATCTTTGATGCGCTCCTGCGCCACCTGTTTCATGTCTTCCTTAGCGCCGAACTGAATCGCACCGGTGGGGCAGGTTTTCACGCAGGCAGGCTCTTGGCCGACGGCCACGCGGTCGGAACACAACGTGCATTTATAGGCGCGGTTGTCCTGCTTGTTGATGCGGGGGATATTGAACGGGCAACCCGAAATGCAGTAGCCGCAGCCGATGCAGTTTTCTTCGTGGAAATCCACAATACCGTTGTGATACTGGATAATCGCGCCGGGCGACGGGCAGGCTTTCAGGCAGCCGGGGTCGGCGCAGTGCATACAGCCGTCTTTGCGGATCAGCCATTCCAGCTTGCCGTTTTCCTCCACTTCCGAAAAACGCATTACCGTCCAGCTTTTGGCGGTCAAATCCATCGGGTTGTCGTACACGCCGTGGTTGATGCCGATGTCGTCACGGATGTCGTTCCATTCCGAACAGGCCACTTGGCAGGCTTTACAGCCGATGCAGGTGGTAACGTCAATCAGTTTGGCCACCTCCGTCGGGCGGCGTACGCCCGGCGGCGGCGTGATTTCGGCCGTGGCGGAACGGCGTTTGATGTCTAATGATTGCAGAGCCATGTTTTCCGTTCCTTATGCTTTTTCGATGTTAACCAAAAAGGTTTTGTATTCGGGCGTTTGGGTATTGCAGTCGCCGACGAAAGGCGTGAGCGAATTCACCAAAAACTGCTGTTCGCCCGATACGTTTACCCAGCCGCCGTGCAGCGGAATCCCCACCTGATACACGGTTTTGCCGTTGATGTTCAACGGCCCCATGCGTTTGGTAACTACGGCTTTGGCTTTAATCCATGCACGCTTGGAGCTGACTTTCACCCAGTCGCCCTTTTGAATGCCTTTCTCTTTCGCCAGCTCTTCGCTGATTTCGATAAACTGCTGGGGTTGGGCAATCATCAGCAGCTTCACCGATTTGGTCCAGAATTGGAAATGCTCGGTCAAACGGTAGGTGGTGCCGACATAAGGAAACTCTTCATGCGTGCCGATACGGTCTTTCACGCTGTCAAACAGGCGCATAGCCGGTGCCTGCACCACTTTCGGGTGCAGCGGGTTGGTGCCGATGGGTGATTCAAGCGGCTCATAGTGTTCTGGGAACGGGCCGTCCACCAATTTGCGGGCGCAGAATAAACGGCCCACACCCTCTTCGTTCATGATAAACGGGTTCATGCCGGAGTCCGGCGCGGCATCGGCTTTGAAGTCGGCCACGTCGGCGCCCGTCCATTTGCTGCCGTCCCAATGAATCAACACGCGGTTCGGATCCCACGGTTTGCCGCTGGGATCGCATGAAGCGCGGTTGTAGAGAATGCGGCGGTTGGCAGGCCAAGCCCATGCCCATTTGGGCGTGTTGCCCAAACCGGAATCGGTGTTGTCGCGGCGGTCCATTTGGTTGCCCTGCTGCGTCCATGAGCCGGAGAAAATCCAAGTGGCGCACTCGGTGGTGCCGTCGTCGCGCAATTGGGCGAAACCGTCAAGTAGCTCGCCTTTTTTGCGGATAACGTTGCCGTCTTTGTCTTTGATGTCTGCCAGCGCATAACCGTTGGATTCTTTTGCCATTTCTTCTGGCGTGGGCGCGTGCGGCTTGGCGTATTTCCAAGAGAGTTTGGTAATCGGCTCGGGCGCGGTGCCGCCTTCTTTTTCATACATTTCTTTGAGCAACAGATGCAGTTCACCCAAAATATCCAAGTCGGGCAACGCTTCGCCGGGCGGCTCGGCACCCGGGTGGTGCCATTGCAGCCAGCGCGAAGAGTTCACAATCGAACCCGATTCTTCGGCAAAGCACGGCGTGGGCAGGCGGAACACTTCGGTTTGGATTTTGGCGGGGTCGACATCGTGCGCTTCGCCGTGGTTTTGCCAGAATGTAGCGGTTTCGGTGTCGAGCGGATCCATCACCACCATGAATTTCAACTTGGAAAACGCTTCGGTTACGCGGTGTGCGTCGGGGAACGAACCCTGCGCGTTGAATCCCTGCACCAACAGGCCGTTTACTTTGCCCTGATACATCAACTCAATCATTTGCAGGATGTCGTACATCTTGTCCCACTTGGGCAGCCAGTCGTAACCCCAATTGTTTTCTTTGGTGGCGTTATCGCCGTACATCCACTTCAAAAAGCTCACAAAAAAGGCGGGCGTATTCTGCCAGTAGTTCATCTGGCCGGGTTGCAGCGCTTTGGGGGTTTGCTTTTCCAAATAATCGGCAAAGGTGGGGTGGTTGGTTTCGTTGGGCAAAACCAGATAGCCCGGCAACATGGTGGAGAGCAGGCCCAAGTCGGATAAGCCTTGGATATTGGAGTGGCCGCGCAAGGCGTTCACACCGCCGCCCGCCATACCGATATTGCCCAGCAACAATTGCACCATGGCCATGGTGCGGATAATCTGGCTGCCGGTGGTGTGCTGCGTCCAGCCCAGCGCATAAAGAATGGTGCCGGCTTTGTTCGGTGCCGCCATTTCGCCCCATGCTTCGGCCACTTTGAGAAAATCTTCTTTGGTGGTGCCGCAGATGGTAGTCATCATATCGAGCGTGTAGCGCGAATAATGCTTTTTCAGCAACTGCCATACGCTGCGGGGGTGTTCCAGCGTGGGATCAGTTTTAGCGTAACCGTTGGCATCCAGCTCGTAATACCAGGTTTCGTTGTCGTATTTTTTCTTAGACTCTTCATAGCCCGAAAACATACCTTCGTCGAAATCGAAACCTTCGGCCACGATAAAGCTGGCGTTGGTATAGGCTTTAACGTATTCCCATTGGATTTTGTTGTTTTCAATCAACCAGTTAATTAGTGCACCCAAAAAGGCGATGTCGCTGCCCGAGCGGATGGGTGCGTAGAAATCGGCCACGGCGGCGGTGCGGTTGAAACGCGGGTCGACCACAAACAGTTTGGTGCCTTTTTTCTTTTTGGCCTCGATTACCCATTTGAAGCCGACGGGGTGGGCTTCGGCTGCATTGCCACCCATCACCATAATGAAATCGGCGTGTTGGATATCGACGAAAGTGTTGGTCATCGCCCCGCGGCCGAAAGTGGAGGCCAACGCGGACACGGTGGGGCCGTGGCAAACGCGCGCCTGCGCGTCGGTGGCGACGATGCCTAGCGAGCGCATCCATTTTTGCGTGAGAATGCCGGTTTCGTTGGAAGAAGCGGAAGCCGTCAGCATGCCCAGTGTGGGCAGACGGTGTACGGGAACGCCGTTTTCGTTTTGCACAATCAGGTTGGCATCACGGTCGGCTTTGATGTGGCGGGCGATGCGGGTGAGCGCATCGTGCCAGGAAATGCGTTTCCACTCGTTGGTGCCCGGCTCCCGCACTTCGGGGTAAAGCACGCGGTTGGGGCTGTTGACGAAATCCACCAGCGATGCACCTTTGGGACAGAGCGAACCGCGGCTGACCGGATGGTCGGGGTCGCCTTCGATGTGGAAAATTTTCTTTTTGGTGTTTTTGGCGCCGTCACCCAAGCTATATAGCAAGGTGCCGCAGCCTACCGAGCAATAGGTGCAGTTGTTGCGGGTTTCGGTGGCACGGGTCAGCTTATACTGGCGCACTTCGGCCCACGCATTGGCGGGCATCATGCCCATTACCGCCAAACCCGACGCACCTGCGCCGGCAGCGGTTACTTTGAAAAACTGCCGTCTGGTTACTTTCATGTTGTGTTCCTTTTGGCCGGCCGCCTTTTTTTCAGACGGCCTTTTTATTCTGCTACTGCTTTCGTTATCTACTACTTTGGTTGTAGTGTTTTGTTGTGTGGTTTGATGTAGCGGATTGTAAGCCATTTGAATTGCAGCCGTCTATTTTATTTTGAACGTCTACAACGGCAGAGGCCGTCTGAAACGGTTTTTTCAGACGGCCTCAACAACATTAACAGTTTAATTAAAAAGAATCCCGTTCGGCCAGCCACAGCGCAGCCAGAGTAACCAGCGATGCACAGCCTATCAGAATGATGATTTGCAGAAAGAAAGCAGACATAAAAACCTCCGTATGATTGTGAACCGCCGTGCCTGCTGCCAACGGCGGCTTATCGTTGTTGTAAAAACCATATGCACATCATACCAACAATTTCATAACATATCTTTACTTTTACTTAACTTTCCACTCTGAAAATTACAATGGTTATCATCAATAAACAGGAAAATAAATCAATACAATTAAAAGGCAATTAAAAGGGTAAACCAAATTTAACCCATATTCACATTTCTCTTTCTGCAAGAACCGCCAACCTTTATTAACCTGCCCTATCCCGCCCGCAACCGCAGTTTGCCCAAAACCGCAGCCAATCTATACAATACGGCCTTTTCAGACGGCCTGTTATTCCTTTATGCTGCCCTTACGCGCCTACCGCCCCTCCCTGCCCTTATTGCTGCTGCTCTTCTTCGGCATACTGATTCCGCTGGTGATTGCCGGATTTATTGCCGAAGACGTTTGGGATAAAGACCGCTTCTATTTCGAACAGCCCTTTATGTTGTGGCTGCACCACAACATCGGTAGCGCATTTACGCCCGTGGCGGTTGTGTTGCACCATATCGGCAAAACCGCCGTTGCCGCGCCGCTGGTTATTTTGTTTGCAGTTTGGCTGTTTTTCCGCAAACAGCGCGGCTATGCCGTGTTTGCCCTGCTCGCAGCCGCACTGCCCACCGCCGTGATGTTCGCCGCCAAACAGTTTTTCAACCGCCCCCGCCCCGAATTTTGGCCGCGCATCATCGAAGAAACCAACGCTTCCTTTCCCAGCGGCCACAGCACCTTTGCCGCCGCTTTCGCCACCATGGTGGTGTTGATTTACTGGCAGTCGCCGCGCCGCGTGCCGATTATCGCCGCCGCCGTAACCTTTGCCCTGCTGATGGGTTTGTCGCGCATGGTTTTGGGCGTACACTACCCCACCGACGTGCTGGTCGGCTGGATAACCGGCACCAGCACCGTTATCGGCCTCTATCTCGTTTTATTCCGCAAGCTCCCCGGAAAACCATCATGAACCTGCCCCCGCTGCACACGCCCCGCTGGCTGCGTAACGGCAATATCGAAACCCTTTATGCCAAAACCCTGCAACAGCCGCCGCCCGCCTACCGCCG
>JBHALY010000121.1:0-4931 GCA_041827905.1 Neisseria dentiae | reverse complement strand
GCTGTAACCCTTTTTTTAACCGAAAACCTGCAAGGAGGCTTTTATGAAACACGATTTCGACCAGCAAAAAGAAGCTTTGATGAAAGAAATCCGTTCTGTTCTCAACGATGTGGAAGAGTTGTATAACAACGGCGTGGAAAGCGGCAGCGAAGAAGCCAAAGCCCTGAAAGCCAAACTGCAAGACAAACTGAGCGCGGCCAAAACCAAATTGTATGATTTTGAAGAGCAGGCCGCCCGCAAAGTGAAGCATACCGCCAAACAGGCCGACGAACTGGTGCAGGAAAAGCCCTACTACGCCATGGGCTTCGCCGCTTTGGCCGGCTTGGTGGTGGGCGTATTGCTCAACCGCCGCTAAGGCGGTGCCCGAGGCCGTCTGAAATGTTCAGACGGCCTTTTTGTGCTACCCTCTGCCACACCGGCAAACCATACCGGCACCAACCAAAGGGATACCCATGAGCTTGAAACAACACATCAACCATTTCCAAGTACTGCTGAACCAAGGCGTAGATTTATTTCTGCTGCGGCTGCGTATGCTGCAACTGGACGTCAGCGACCAGGCCGCCGCCGTGGTGCGGATTTTCGCCGCCGTGGTGCTGATGGGCGCATTATTTGTGTTCGGCATGATCAGTCTGCTGTTGGGTTTGAACCATGTTTTAAGCGGCGAAGCCAAAATCTGGGTGTTTTTCGGCCTGGCCGTTTGCAGCCTGCTGGCGATTGCCGCGTTGGCCTCATGGTCGGTTTCTTCATGGAAAAACAAAAACGCCCAAGTGGCCGCCACCCTGCGCGAAATGCAGCAGGATATCGCCTGTCTGCGCGGCATGGCGGTGCAGGATAAGGAGGAAAAAACCGATGAACGCCAAGCATGAAGAACGCCAACTGTTAGAAATGCAGGCCGAGCTGGCGCGTTTGAAAATCACCGCCGAGCGTTTGAAAATGCAACGGGCGCGCGAACGGCAAAGCATGATCGACACCGGCTTCAACACCATTCTCGGCCTGGCCGACGGCCTGCCTTCGCAAAACCTGATCTGGAAAAGCCTGCTGCTGCCTTTAAGCTGGAAGCACCGTATCTTCACCGCCGCCGGCTTGCTGCTGTGGCAGGTTTGGCGGCAGGACAACAAACGCTGACGGTTTAACGTTTGCTTCAAAACAGGCCGGAAGCTTTGCAGAATTCATTGAGGCCGTCTGAAAGATCCAACCGCCGTCATACTCGGGCTTGCCCCGAGTATTTGTTGTTTCGTTTTGAACAATAAGATGCTCGGGCCAAGCCCGGGCATGACGCAAATTTTTAGAGCGTCGAAATAACTTGCAAAAACATCAGGCCGTCTGAAAACCGGACAACAAGGCTTTCAGACGGCCTGAACCAATCTTACAAAGATGATTAACGTTTAATCGTGCGGACACTTTGCCAGCCGCATTTGACCCCGCCCGAAAAACCCCGCAAACTCGCATTTTTACAACCCTGAAAAATCCACCGCCATGACTGCCTCCCAACTGCTGCAAACCTTAACCGACATCGTCGGCGCACCCTACATCATCACCGACCCCGCCAAAACCGAACCCTACCGCCAAGGCTACCGCTTCGGCGAAGGCCGCGCGCTGGCCGTGGTGCGGCCGGGCACGCTGCTGGAACAATGGAAAATCCTGCAAGCCTGCGTGGCAGCCGATGTGATTGTGCTCACGCAGGCCGCCAACACCGGCCTCACCGGCGGCTCCACGCCCGACGGCAACGATTACGACCGCGATATCGTGATTGTGAACACCATGCGCATGAACATCATCCGCCCCATCAACAACAACGAACAAGTCGTCTGCCTGCCCGGCGCCACGCTCAACCAGCTCGAGCTGCTGCTGAAACCCTTGGGGCGCGAGCCGCACTCGGTTATCGGCTCGTCGTGCATCGGCGCATCGGTGCTCGGCGGCGTGTGCAACAACTCCGGCGGCGCACTGGTGCAGCGCGGGCCGGCCTACACCGAAATGGCGCTGTTCGCACAATTAGACGAAAACGGCGAACTGCATCTTATCAACCACTTGGGCATCGATTTGGGCGACACGCCCGAAGAAATCCTCACCAACCTGCAAGGCCACCATTACCGCCAGAAAGACATCACGCCCGATGCCGGCAAAGGCCACGACCACGACTATTGCAACCATGTGCGGCAGGTTGACGAACCCAGCGCCGCCCGCTTCAACGCCGACCCAGCGCGCCACTACGAAGCCTCGGGCTGCGCGGGCAAACTGATGGTGTTTGCCGTTCGCCTCGATACCTTTCCGCTCGAAAAACATACCGCCGTATTCTATATCGGCACCAACAGCACCGACGAACTCACCGCCATCCGCCGCGCCGTGCTGGCCGATTTCAAAAACCTGCCCGTTTCCGGCGAATACATCCACCGCGACGCTTTCGACATGGCGGCGGTGTACGGCAAAGACACTTTCTGGGTGATTAAAAAATTCGGCACCCACCGCCTGCCGCAACTGTTCGACCTCAAAGCCAAAGCCGACCGCCTCGGCAAAAAACTCGGCATCCTGCCCGCACATTTCAGCGACAAAGCCCTGCAATTTGCCAGCAAATACCTGCCCGAACACCTGCCGCAATCGCTGCGCGACTACCGCAACCGCTTCGAGCACCATTTGATTTTAAAAATGGGCGGCGAAGGCGTGGATGAAGCGCGCGCTTTTTTGAAAGACTATTTCAACGGCAAATCGGGCGCTTATTTCGAGTGCAGCCCCGAAGAAACCCAAGCCGCCATGCTGCACCGCTTCGCCGTTGCCTCCGCCGCCGTGCGTTACCGCGCCGTGCACGACAAAGAAGTGGAAGACATCGTTGCCCTCGACATCGCGCTACGCCGCAACGATAACGACTGGTTCGAGCAGCTGCCGCCGGAAATCGACAGCAAAATCAGCCACAAACTCTATTACGGCCACTTTATGTGCCACGTGTTCCACCAAGACTACATCGTGAAAAAAGGCCACGACTGCCAGGCGCTGGAACACGAAATGCTGCACCTGCTCGACCGGCGCGGCGCGCAATACCCCGCCGAGCACAACGTCGGCCACCTATACGAAGCCAAACCCGCGCTGAAACAGTTTTACCGCAAACTCGACCCCACCAACAGTTTCAACCCGGGCATCGGCAAAACCTCCAAGAAAAAGCATTGGGCCGATTAAGCTCACAGGCCGAGACCTTTGCAAAATTCGTTTAGGCCGTCTGAAAATTTTTCAAAAAGCCCATCGAAATTTGAAAATATCTACTCTGCGTCATACTCGGGCTTGACCCGAGTATCTTATTGTTACGAAAGAACCGGTAGATACTCGGGTCAAGCCCGAGTATGACGTAAGTATTTTGAAAACTGTTACTTGGAATTTGCAAAGATAGGCCGTCTGAAAACCTTCCCGATATGATATGGACACCCCGCACCTGATTTGCCTGATTGCCGACAACCGCACCGCAGCTTTATACCGCCCTGATGCGCTGAACGAAGCCGACTGCCAGCGCGTCCAACGCCACCCCGCGCTGGCAACGCGCACCGATTGGCAAGTTAGCCGTTACCTGAAACAGCAGGCTCCCCTGCCGGCGTGTTCCCTTTCGCACAGCAAAGGGGCTGCTGCGCTGTTGTGCGGCTGCGGCACCGTCAAAGCAGGGGTGGACATCGAAGCCATACGCCCGCGCGACTTTGCCGCGCTGGCCGGATGGGTGGCCACGGAAGACGAGCGGCGGATACTGTCGGCAAACGGCTGGCAGGCCGACGGCTTCTACCGTTTGTGGACGCTCAAAGAAGCGCTGCTTAAAGCCGCCGGCTTGGCCTTCCCTGCCGACATGGCGCGCGTTGGCCTGCAAACCTTTTCAGACGGCCCAACCCGCCTGCACGTTAACGGGCAGCACGGCTGGCAAGGCATCAGCACCACCGTAAACGGCAGCTGGATGCTCTCTTGCGTGTGGCAGGGGCAGGCGGAAATCGAGCTGCAAACACTGGGCGGCTCGGCCTGCGGGCCGGTTGAACGCTACGGATAATAACCGGCCGGTTACCATAGTGACTTAACTAGAGTGAATCCGCTAAATTTTAGTAACAGTTTCGTCATACTCGGGCTTGACCCGAGTATCTTTTCGGGTTTCAGAAATTTTTAGGAAAATGAGATACTCGGGTCAAGCCCGAGTATGACGTATGTACTTTTTCTTAAGTAAATTCACTATATACCGTACTGTCTGCGGCTGCCTCACATCGAAGCTAGCTTATCCGCCATAAATGTTTCAGGCCGTCTGAAATGTTTCAGACGGCCTGAAGTTTATTTATCACAACATGGCTGCGTTCCGTTTTCAGCGGAACAGCTGCACCGTTGCCAAACCCAAAGCGGTCAGCAGCAGCGAGCCGAACAAATGCAGCGAAACCACCGACAGCGCCGTACCCCACCGCTGTGCTTGCAGCATACCGATGATTTCCAGCGAAAAGCCCGAAAAAGTGGTGAGGCTGCCGAGAAAACCGGTGATCAGCAGCAAACGCCAGTTGGGGCTGAGCGCGGGAAAATACTCCAGCAAAGCGGCAATCAGGCCGATTAAATAAGCGCCAACCCAGTTTGCCGCCAACGTGCCGAACGCAAACCAAGAAGCCGTGCCGGCAAACCACAGGCCGAACGCGTAGCGCAGCAACGCGCCGAACGCGGCGCCTGCAACGATGGCGGAAAAATTGGCGAACATGGCGGTATCCTGTTAAACCCAATGGGTGGCCTGTGCCGGAAAAGGTTTTCAGACGGCCTGAGATCTTTGCAAAACTCATTAAAGCCGTCTGAAATGTTTGATTTCGTCATTATCGGGCTTGGCCCGATAATCCGGCATTTGCATTCAGGCGAAAGGTGAATATTTCGGCGTAAGGGACAAAATGGGTGCTAAAAATCCTTGAAAGCCTTATCCTGAAAGGATTTCAAGGATTCAAAGG
>JBHALY010000120.1:0-5188 GCA_041827905.1 Neisseria dentiae | reverse complement strand
CGCGGTCTGCATCACTTTGGCCGATACGCGGCCGGCGAATTCGTCTTGATAAAACCCCAGACTCTGCCCCAGCATCAGGCGGTGGAAATTCCAGCGCAGGCGCATGGGGAACACGCCTTGCAGGGTTTGCAGGCGCAAATTCGAGGCGGCAAACTGCCACAACACCGCAAACAGCATCATCGCCAGCATGGCGGCCAGCGCCCAGCCTTTTTCGGCCAGCAGCGTTGCGGGCGTGTAATGCCCCAGCCAATCGACGATTTTGCCCATAAACTGGAACACCAGCGCTTCCATGATGCCGATGCCGGCGGTAAACACGGCCAGCGCCAAAATCCAGCCGCGCGTGCCGTCGAGGTTGCTCCAGATAAAGCGGAACAGCCCTTTTTCGGGCGTTTTCGGGGCATCGTCGGGATACGGCTCGATGCGCGATTCAAACCAGTTGAAAATTCGGTTGATCATATCGGTTTACTCTGATTTTTCGGCTGCAAGGCGTTTCAGACGGCCTCATTTATTGCAAAACCGTTGCAAAATGCTTGCAGGCCGTCTGAAACGTTTTTATTTCAACAAATTCTTCAAGGCCAAGCGCACACCCTCGCCTACGTCGGTGCCGGCGGGAATGCCTTTTACCGCCGCTTTGGCTTCGCGTTCGTTATAGCCCAGCGCCAGCAGCGTGCTGACAACGTCGTCAGTTTCGCCGGCAGCAGCGGCAGGCGCAAACAAGCCGGCGGCGGTGTTTTCCGGCACCAGCTTGCCGCGCAGCTCCAACACCATGCGCTCGGCGGTTTTTTTGCCGATGCCCGGGGCGGACGACAGGCGTTTCACGTCTTCCTGCGCCACCGCCTGCGCCAATTCGTCGGCGCTCATGGCCGATAAAATGCCCAGCGCGGTTTTGGCGCCGATGCCGCTCACCTTCACCAGTTGGCGGAAGGTGGCACGCTCGGCGGCGGTGGCAAAGCCGAACAACAGGTGCGCGTCTTCGCGCACCACCAGCTGCGTGTAAAGCTGCACGGTTTCACCCGGCGGCGGCAGCAGGTAGAAGGTTTGCATCGACACGTCCACCTCATACCCCACGCCGTTCACATCAATCACGATCTGCGGCGGGGCTTTTTCGACCAACTTACCGCTGAGCCTGCTAATCATGGCATTCTTTCGTTATTTTTCAGACGGCCTGCATTATAACCCTTCATCACCTTTCCCGCCCAAAACAAAACGGCCTGCACTCAGGCAGGCCGTCTGAAACAAACCGAGCGGTTTTGATCAAATGGCGGTCAGCACACGGCCTTTTACCGTATCGGCGTGTTCCTGACGCTGGAACGGCCCCATTCTCACCACATAATTGCCGTCTTGCTTCACCACCGACACTTTTTGGTCGATATCGGACGACTTCAAATGATTGCCCGTGCGTTTCAGATATTGCTGCGCCTCGGCCTTGGTGTCGAAGCTTTTCAGGTTCACATAAATATTGCGGGCTTCGTTTTGGGCCAGGCTCTCGGCAGACTCGCTGCCCGGCACGATTTGCTCGACGCGCACTTTGGCCGTGCCTTTATTGATAAAGCCGAGCTTGGAGGCGGCGGCTTTCGACACATCCATCACGCGGCTGCCGTGGAAGGGGCCGCGGTCGTTGATGCGTACCACCACGCTTTTGCCGTTAGACAAATTGGTTACGCGGGCATAGCTGGGAATCGGCAGGGTTTTGTGGGCGGCGGTCATCGCGTGCATATTGTAGCGCTCGCCGCTGGCGGTTTTGCGGCCGTGGAATTGGCTGCCATACCATGAGGCGCTGCCGGTTTGGCTGAACGATGAAACTTTTTTCAAAGGGTTGTAGCGCTTGCCGGCCACTTTGTAGCTCAGGTTGGCCGAGGGGCTGAGTTTTTCGGCTTTCACTACGGCATCGGCCTGGGCGGGCGCGGCGGCAAAAGCCAGCGCCAGGGCGGCGAAGGCGGCGGTAAAGAAATTTCGTTTGGCTTGTGTCAAAACAGGTTCCAGTTCTTGAGTGAATAAAAATACTTTTCAGACGGCCGGAACCATTTCATCGATATAAACTCACACAAACACAATAATTTATATTGATGGAACGGTTAAACACCGCCTGCATAACCGTTTTGCCGCCATGCTTCGAACAGCATCACGGCAACGGTGTTGGAAAGGTTCATGCTTCTGCTGCCGGGCAGCATGGGCAGGCGCAGTTTCTGCTCCGCCGGCAGGCTTGCCAAAATTTCCGCGGGCAGGCCGCGGGTTTCGGGGCCGAACAGAAACACATCTCCTTCCTGAAACGCTGCCTTATCCGGGCGGGTGCTGCCTTTGGTGGTAAGCGCGAAAATGCGCCGGCCCGCCAAGGCTTTCAGGCAGTCTGCAAAGTTTTCATGCACGGCCAGTTTGGCAAATTCGTGGTAATCCAGCCCTGCCCGCTTCATTTTGCTCGAATCCAGCGGGAAACCGAGCGGTTTCACCAAGTGCAGGTCGGCTCCGGTGTTGGCGCAAAGGCGGATGATGTTGCCCGTGTTGGGGGGAATTTCGGGCTGGTATAAAACTACGGTAAACATATGGATTGTTTGCCTCAAGTTGCGCACTATGCCGCAAGCGGCGGCGCGCGTCAAAAAAATTTCGTTATTTTTTCAATTGGGTATGCGCAAGCGCCCAGCAAAAAACCGCTGAAGCGCCCGCCTGTTTTAGCGTTCGCGCCAATTCTTCAAACGTTGCCCCGGTGGTAGTAACGTCGTCAACCAATAATATCTTACGATTCTTAACATGTTGATTATTTAATACAAAAGCATTCTTTACGTTTTTGCGCCGTTCGTGCTGTTTCAGCGTGCTTTGCGGCGCATGATGCCGTCTGAAAACAGCCGTGTGCGGCAGCACGGGCAAACCGTAGCGTTTTCCCACCGCCTCGGCCAGGCCGTCGCTTTGGTTGAAGCCGCGAAACAGCCGCCGCGGCTTGCTCAGGGGCATGGCCAGCACGCAATCTGCCTGCGCGTTTTCCAGCCACGGCGGCGGGTGGTTCAGCATCACGGCGCTCAACGGCCGCAGCATGCTGCTGTCGGCACGGTGTTTGAAAGCATACAGCATATTGCTCACCGGCGCTTCGTAATATGCCGAAGCCCACAACCGCTCGAACGGCGGCGGTTTTTGCTGGCAACGGCCGCATATCGTGCCGCCCGCGCTGATTTCACCGCAACACGGGCAAACACGGTCGGCATCGGTATGCAAAACCGACAAATCGGCTGCACAGCCTGCACACAGGCCGTCTGAAACCGCAGGGCCGTGGCATAATAGGCAATCTTTTTTGCCCCGGCGTTTCCGCCACCACGAAAGCACATTCATGACGCATTCCCCGAAAAACGTTTATCTGATACACGGCTGGGCGGCCAACCGCCATATTTTCGACGATTTAACCCCGCGCCTGCCTGCAAACTGGCATATCCGCGCCCTCAACCTGCCCGGCCACGGCGATGCGCCGTTTGACGGCGGTTTCGACGTGGCCGCCGCAGCCGACGCTTTCGCCGACCAAATCAGCGAACCCGCCTATTTGGTCGGCTGGTCGCTCGGCGGGCTGGTGGCGCTTTATCTCGCGCACCGCCACCCTGAAAAAGTGCGCGCACTGTGCTTAACTGCTAGCTTCGCCCGCTTTCAGGCCGCGCCCGACTATCCCGAAGGTTTGAGCAACCCCGCGCTGGCGAAAATGATTGTTTTGTTTGAGCAAGATTATCACAAATATATGAAACAGTTTCTTCAGTTGCAATTTTTGTATGCAAAAGACCAACACCCGGTTTTAGAAAAAGTGCTGCCCGACATCGTGAAACACGGCGCACCCGCCGCCATGCAGGCCGCGCTCGATGCCGTTGCCGGTGCCGACGCCCGCGCCTTCCTGCCGCATATCCATGCCCCCGCCCTGCTGATTTTCGGCGCCAAAGATTCCATCACCCCGCCCCGTATGGGCGAATACCTGCACCGCCACCTGCCGCAAAGCGAGCTGCATATTATAGAAAAAGCCGCCCACGCGCCGTTTCTCACACAGGCCGGCGAATTTGCGCGGCTGTTGGCGGATTTTGTCGAAACGCATTAAACCTTGTATACCTGCCCGACCAAACCGCCCCGAAGCTTGGCAAAATCCGTTTAGGCCGTCTGAAAATATCTGGCCGCCGTTATGCTCGGGTTTGACCCAAGCATCTCTATTTATTTGATTTTATATTTGAAAACAGGAATTTTTATGAACATCTATGCCGTTTTACTCGCCCCTTTACTGCTTAGTGCCTGCGTGGTGCCGGTTGCGTTGCCTGTGCCCGTTCCGGCCGGGCTGGAGAAACCCTTGTCCGGCTCGTGGCAAATCACCGAAGCGGCAGGCGCGGGCGAAATTGCGCCGGAAACGGTGATTACCTTCAACGACGACAAACTGCAATTCGGTGTCGCCACCAACTGCAACCGGCTGTTCGGCGGCTATGAAAGCACGGTGAAAAACAAAACCCTGAAATTCAGCGCCGTTGCCTCCACCCTGAAAGCCTGCCCCGATATGGAAACCGAGCAGCAGTTAAGCCGCGCGCTGCCGCAGGTGCGTACATACCGTTTGAGCGGCGGCAATCTGGAAATGCTGGACGAACAAGGCCGTATGGTGATTCGCGGCAAACGGGCGGCGGGTAAATAATTCCGCCCCGATGCCTGTTATCGTTAATCAACTTGAGAAAAAGTACATACGTCATACTCGGGCTTGACCCAAATATGACAAAACGGTTACTAACAGATAAGTGGTTTAACTAAACTTAAGGCCGTCTGAAAACAAGCGCAATGCGGTTTCAGACGGCCTTAAAACATTTTAAACGCTATTATTTAAACCACGATTTGATTTTTTGAAACAGCGACATACTCTGTTTCTCAAAGCCGTCGTCCGGCTGCGCAGCGGGCGGCGGGGCTTCGCGGTGTACGGGCAGCGCGCCGAAGCTCTGCGCCACCGGCATGATTTCGATGCTGTTCACATTCATATGGGCGGGGCGCTGGTAGAGCCACAAAGCCGTATCGGCGATATCCTGCGGGCGGATAAACTGCACGTGTTCATACAGCTTGGCGGCACGTTCGCCGTCGCCCTTGAAACGCACATTGGAAAACTCGGTATCGCCGCACAAGCCCGGCTCGATGTTGCTCACGCGCACGCCTGTGCCTGCCAAATCGGCGCGCAAGTTGAGGCTGAACTGGGGCACAT
>JBHALY010000119.1:0-13507 GCA_041827905.1 Neisseria dentiae | reverse complement strand
GCCGGTGTTTTATAGTGAATCCACTTACTCCGTTACGGCGTTGCTGCGCCTTGCCGTACTATTTGTACTGTCTGCGGCTTGCTGCCTTGTACCGAAAATTAATTGGATTCACTATAGCTTTAGAAAAACCTTTACCAAATACATTCAGGCCGTCTGAAAAGCTTCAAATCACCTTTTCAGACGGCCTGAATACATTTTGCAAACCCGCTAACCGTTCCAAAAATACCGCACGATATGAAAAAACACCGGTGCGGCGAAACAGATGGAATCCACACGGTCGAGCATACCGCCGTGGCCTTGAATCATATTGCCCCAGTCTTTCACGCCGTGGTCGCGCTTGATGGCCGACATCACCAGGCCGCCGAAAAAGCCCATCAGACAGATAACCAAACCGATTAAGCCGGCCTGCCAGGCGGTGAACGGGGTAATCGGCGCCATCAGCACGGCCAGCAGCGTGGCCGAGGCAATCCCGCCCACCGTGCCCGCCACGGTTTTGGAGGGCGAGAGAGCGGGCATGATTTTGCGCCTGCCTATGGTTTTGCCCCAAATATATTGCAAAACGTCGCTTGACTGCACTACGCCGATCATAAAAATCAGCAGCAACACGTTTTGCCCGGGCGCAAAGCCCTCCAGTCGCAGATTCATCAATGCCGGAACGTGCGACAGGCAGAAAACGGCAATCATCGCCGCCCATTGGGTTTTGGCGGTGCGTTGCAGAAAATCTTCGGTTTTGCCGCTCAGGCTGGCGATAATCGGCAGCAGCAAAAAGCCGTAAACCGGAATAAAGATTGAAAACATGCCGTACCATTCGGTGTAAACGAAATAATACTGCACGGGCAGCAACACATAAAAACACACCAGCATCACGTTATAGTCGCTGCGGCGTTTATAAACCAAGGTGAGAAACTCGCGCAGCGCGGCAAACGAAATCAAAAAGAACAAAACCACGGTGCCGGTTTTGCCGAACCAGAAAGCCAGCAGCAGCACCAGCGTCATCACCCACCACGCATACACGCGGGCATTGAGGTTGGCGATGGTGGCGTTGCCCGTGCCTTTTTTGCGTTTCAGCCACTGCCCGATAACGCTGGCCAACACCAGCACGGCGAATATGCCTGTGAAAATCCAGCCGGCCTGCGGCGGAATATGCGGGGAAACGGTGGAAACAAACGGGTTCATGCCGCATCCTCCTCTTGTTTGAATGCCTGTTGTTTTTCGGGCGGCGCCAACGAGAGCAAGGCATCGCGGCTGCGTTTTAAGAAGGCTTCTTTGCTTTCTCCCTCATGCAGGCGCACGGCTTCGCCTATGTTCACGTCGCACAGCAGCGGCACGGGCAGAAACGTGCCTTTGGGCAGCACATGGTTGATGTTGTTGATCCACATCGGCACAAAACACACGTCGGGATTGGCCGCCGCCAAATGATAGATGCCGCTTTTAAACGGCAGCAGCACCACATCGTCATCGGTGTTGCGCGTGCCTTCGGGAAAAATAATCAGCGAATCACCGTTTTGCAGCGCTTCGGTCATCTGTTCGGTAACCGCCTGCGGGTTGCCGCCGGCGCGCGGAATCAGCAGGGCATTAAACACGCGCCTGATGATGAAACGCTTCAGGCGGTTGGTCAGCCAATAGTCGGCACCGGCCACCGGCCGCACGCGCATACGCCAGCGGCGCGGCAGCGAGATCCACACCAACACGAAATCGCCGTGGCTGCCGTGGTTGGCGTAATACACTTTTTTCTCGGGGTTGAAAGCAAGGCTGCCTGCCGCTTTCGGCCTCACGCCGGTTAAAAACGACACAAACAGGCACAAACCCTGGTCGGTGAGCCAGGCAAGATGTTTTTTCAGAAATTCCATGTTTCTCCCTTTTGGATTCCCGCTATACAAAATCTTCGTTTTACCGCTGCGGCATCGGCGCGTATGCCGTTATACAGAAATTAAAGGCCGAGACCTTTGCAAACTGCCTTCGGGCCGTCTGAAAACACAATCGAAACACAATCGGCCGCTTCTTTCAGACGGCCTGATGTCAGCGGTTTTTCAACAATCCGGCCATATCGCGGATACGGTAATAACACGTCAGCGCGCTACCTGCGGCAACAACCAGCAAAGCCGCGAGCAACACATAAACGCTTTGCCAATAATACATTTCCAGCGCGCCCAACAGGCAGGCGGCGGTGAGCACGGCCATGCGATGCTGTTTGGCCATCGGCCCGCGAAAGCTCTGCGGCAACGCCAAACTGCCGCCGAACACGCGGATATAAGCCGTGCCCGCCGCCAACAGCGCCGCCAGCCAACCCAATGCCGGCCAGCCCGCCGCATAACCCAGTGCAATCAGCAATACGCTGTCCGAAAAGCGGTCGGGCAGTTCGTTAAACAAATCGCCCGCAGGCGTTTTCAAACCTCCCTCCACCGCCACCATGCCGTCAAACAGATTGCACAATAAACGCAACTGCACCATCAGCGCCGCAATAACCCATGCAAGCGGCTGTGCGCTAAAACCCAGCAGCAGTGCGCCGACGGCGGCAAACACCATGCCCAAACAAGAAATTTGGTTGGGTGTGAGCACTTTGTTTGCCGCCAGCCAATGGGCAAACGATTGGGCGAAACGGCTGTTGCGGGAAGAAAGCGGGCGGCGGTTTTCGGTAGTCATAGATTAAGTTTTTCAAGAAGAAAAGCGGTTTGGACGAAAGCTATTTTATAGTGGCTTAAATTCAACACAGACAAGGCGCCGAGCCGAAGACAGTACAGATTAAGTACGGCAAGGCGAGGCAACGCTGTATGTGTTGAATTTAAGCCACTATGTTTCATATTCTACCCGTTCGCGCCCATATAATCTAACTGATTCTGCGGCAGCAAACAGGCCGTCTGAAAATATTTTTCAGACGGCCTGCGGGCAATAAAACGCTACGGCACGGCTTTGGCCGGATATTCGCACAAATCATTGATAATGCAGCGCTCGCACAAAGGTTTTTGCGCCTTGCAGGTGTAGCGGCCGTGCAGAATCAGCCAATGGTGGGCATCAAGCAGAAATTCTTTCGGCACAAACTTCATCAGTTTGTCTTCCACTTCGCGCACGTTTTTGCCGGGCGCGATTCTGGTGCGGTTAGCAACGCGAAAAATATGCGTGTCCACCGCCATCGCCATCTGACCGAAAGCCGTGTTCAGCACCACGTTGGCGGTTTTGCGCCCCACGCCGGGCAGGGCTTCCAACTCTTCGCGTGTTTGCGGCACTTCGCCGTTGTATTTATCCAGCAGGATGCGGCAGGTTTCCATAATGTGTTTGGATTTGGTTTTATAAAGGCCGATGGTTTTGGTGTATTCCATCACGCCTTCTAAACCCAAATCCAGCATGGCCTGCGGCGTGGCGGCAACGGGGAAAAGTTTCGCCGTGGCTTTGTTCACGCCCACATCGGTGGCCTGCGCCGAAAGCAGCACGGCAATCAGCAACTCGAACGGGCTGTTAAAGTTTAATTCGGTGGTGGGATGCGGGTTGGCGGCGCGGAAACGCTCGAAAATTTCTTGGCGGATCAGTTTGTTCATATTCGGCTTGCGGCTTGCGGGGAGATTGCGGTGCGGTATTATATATCGGAACGGCGCCGTATCCGATCTGCTTATGCCGTTGCTTGATAGAATCCGCGAAACGCGCCATGATTGCGCCGTGAGGCCGTCTGAAAAATATAAAACACACACGGAAACCCAAGCAGGTAACACCATGATCAGCATCTTCGATATGTTCAAAGTGGGCATCGGCCCTTCAAGCTCGCATACGGTAGGCCCGATGAAGGCCGGAAAACAGTTTGCCGACGAATTAATCTCACAAAATCTTTTGCACGAAACCGACCGCATCTGCGCCGAAGTGTACGGCTCGCTCTCGCTAACCGGCCGCGGACACGGAACCGACACCGCTATTATCATGGGGTTGGCAGGTTATCTGCCCGACAACGTGGATATTGATTTGATTCCCAACTTTATCGCCGAGGTCAAAGAAAGCGGCAGGTTGGACATCGCATCAGGCCAACGGAGCATTCGCTTTACATACCAAGACGATATGGTGTTCCACAGCGAATTTCTGCCGCTGCACGAAAACGGCATGACCATTACCGCTTTTTCAGACGGCCGCGGAATACACCGCCAAACTTATTATTCGATCGGCGGCGGTTTTATCGTAACCGAAGCCGGTTTCGGCTCCGCCCAAGAACAACCGCCCAATGTGCCCTACCCTTACCACAGCGCGGCGGATATTTTAAAACACTGCAACGACTACGGCATTTCGGTTTCCAGCCTGATGTTCCGCAACGAAGCCACCCTGCGCGGCAAAAACGAAGTAAACGCCTATTTGCAATACATCTGGCAAACGATGTCCGACTGCATCGAACGCGGCTTATCCGCCGAAGGCGTGCTGCCCGGGCCGCTGAAAGTTGTCCGCCGTGCCAACAGCCTGCACCGCTGGCTTTCGGCCAACCAATCGCTCCAAAACGACCCGATGCAGATTATCGACTGGGTTAATATGTATGCCCTCGCCGTCAACGAGGAAAACGCCGCCGGCGGGCGGGTGGTAACCGCCCCCACCAACGGCGCCTGCGGCATCGTGCCCGCCGTACTGATGTATTACCACAAATTCGTCGCTCCGCTCACGCAAGACACGGTCAACCGCTATCTGCTCACCGCCGGCATTATCGGCTCGCTCTACAAAATGAACGCTTCCATATCCGGCGCCGAAGTCGGCTGCCAAGGGGAAGTGGGCGTCGCCTGCTCAATGGCCGCTGCCGGCCTGGCCGAAATTTTCGGCGGAACACCCCAGCAAGTATGCTGTGCCGCAGAAATCGCCATGGAACACAATCTGGGCTTAACCTGCGACCCCGTGGGCGGGCAAGTGCAAGTGCCCTGCATCGAGCGCAACGCCATCGGCTCGGTAAAAGCCATTAACGCCGCCAGAATGGCCTTGCGCCGCACCGGCACCCCGCGCGTGGATTTGGACAAAGTTATCGAAACCATGTATGAAACCGGCAAAGATATGAACGCGAAATACCGCGAAACCTCGAAAGGCGGGCTGGCGGTTAAGATAGTCTGCAACTGATTGCCCAGTTTCCACACCATACCGTTTCTGTATTGAACAGGCCGAGACCTTTGCAAAATTCCTTTCAACATTTTCAAATCTCTGCGTCATGCTCGGGCTTGACCCGAGCATCTTTTTGTTGCAAAAGAAATAAAAGTAATAATAGATACTCGGGGCAAGCCCGGGTATGACGGAATTTAAGTATTTCAGACGGCCTTAAGATATTTTTGCAAAGGTCTCAGGCCGTCTGAAAATCAAATATCATTAGGCAGCGGTTGCAAATAATCTCCTTTGATATACAAGCATTTGTCTGCAACACTCTTATCCAAACCAACCGACTGCGGGCAAAATATTTTGATTTCCCCTAAATTCCAAGCCATATAACCGTAAAATGAATTGGGATATTGGTAACGGGTTGTGTTGATATGGGGTGGCAAAGGCCGGAATCTGTTTTTCCACACTTCCAATATATCCGTCTTATGGAGAGCAGCACTTTCCCCTTGATGTTTTCTTAAAACATTCCGTTCTATAAAACGGTTATCTATCAGATACCAACGCGATTGAGCGGGCATTTCTATATAGCCGAGATTCTGAAACAGATAGGTTTTAAATTTAGACTCTTCACGACCAAAACTCCAAAATGAAAAAAACAGCAATATTATCAATGGAGCAACATGAATCATTATTTTCGTTTTTTCTTTATCTTCTGCATTTTCCGGCATCCAATAGAACCCTAATAGTACTATAACCATACTTATAATGATATAACATAAAAATTTTGTAGCATCTTCAAACCAGGCACCGCTTACAGATAATGCAAAAATAATAAATATCGAATATATCCAATTGAATAAAAAGTAAAACATTCCCAATGCAAATGATGACCGTGACCAAAACTTTATATTTTTTACATATTTTCTATTAAAAAACCATGTAAGCAAAACTCCTATAACAGACACAAGCAAATAGATTAATAATATTACAATAAGAGGCCCTATATCTTCGGATAATCGTGAAATACACAAAACTATCTGTTCCATACATTCAGATATAAATAAAACCATAACCAACTGGATACAAAAAGTAATTATTATAGTTTTTATACTTACATTTTCATCTTCAGCATTTTCTTTTAAGAATTTATCAGAAACATAATGTGCTACGGCCAAAGGCATATATACCGGCATACTAACGAATAACATAAGAATAGCGAATAAAACCACAACTGCTAAAAAAACAGAAGGTTGGGAAACAATATCTCCCCAAAGATGCCTGCTGCCGATTTCAGCCAAATATATAAATATCGATATTCCCGCAATAATGACTGATGCCGAAGATAACGCAACAACCAATTTATTCCATTTTGCCAGCAAACTCCACAAGCTATCTTTCTCTTTTTTTTGTTCCACAAGGGCTTCAACCACTCCCTCAATGGCAACCTTATCCGCTACTTTTGGTTTCTCTGCCAATTCCTGCAAAATCTGCTTGATATCCTGCTTTATTTTTTCTTCAAACCGGATATACACAACAGAGTTTTTCTTCTTAAAAAAGCACATCATGACCTCCCATTTTTATTTTTCACAGAAAATAAGCACTTATTTTAAATCAAAGCATACATTATTAACATGCTTCTCCTGACGCCAAAAGGCCGTCTGAAACTTTCAGACGGCCTTTTATCATTGCCAAACAACCGTTACAGCGAACGTGCCACTTCAACGATTTCAAACACTTCCAGCGTATCGCCTTCCATGATTTCGTTATAGTTTTTCAGCATCAGGCCGCATTCGTAGCCCATGCGCACTTCTTTAACGTCGTCTTTGAAGCGTTTGAGCGAAGCGAGTTCGCCGGTGTGGATAACCACGTTGTTGCGGATGAGGCGGATGTGCGAATCGCGCTTCACGATGCCGTCGGTAACCATACAGCCGGCGATGTTGCCCACTTTCGACACGCTGATAACCTGACGGATTTCCACCGAGCCGATAACCTGCTCTTTCTGCTCCGGCGCCAGCATGCCGCTCATGGCCGCTTTCACATCGTCGATGGCGTCGTAAATGATGTTGTAGTAGCGGATTTCCACGTTTTCGGTTTCGGCGAGCTTGCGTGCTGAGCCGTCGGCGCGCACGTTAAAGCCGATGATGAACGCACCCGAAGCAATCGCCAGGTTGACGTCGCTCTCGGTGATGCCGCCCACGCCGCTGTGCAGCACGTTGACTTTCACTTCGTCGGTAGAAAGTTTTTTCAGGCTGCCCGACAAGGCTTCGTAAGAGCCTTGAACGTCGGCCTTGATGATCACCGACAGCGATTGTGCCTGGCCCTCGCCCATGTTGCTGAACATATTTTCCAGCTTGGCTGCCTGTTGTTTGGCCAAACGCACGTCGCGGTATTTGCCTTGGCGGAACAAGGCGATTTCGCGGGCTTTTTTCTCGTCGGCCAGCACCATCGCATCTTCGCCGGCATTGGGAACATCCGACAAACCCAGAATTTCCACGGGGATAGACGGGCCGGCTTCGTCGATCGATTTACCGGTTTCGTCCATCATCGCGCGCACTTTGCCGAAGGCCGTGCCTGCCAGCAGCATATCGCCTTTTTTCAACGTGCCGCTCTGCACCAGCAAGGTGGCGACCGCACCACGGCCTTTGTCGAGACGGGCTTCCACAATGATGCCTTTGGCGGGCGCATCTACGGGGGCGGTCAGCTCCAGCACTTCTGCTTCGAGCAACACGGCTTCGAGCAGAGCGTCGATATTGAAGCCCTGTTTGGCCGATACATTGACGAACTGGGTATCGCCGCCCCATTCGTCGGGCACCACTTCGTGCGCGGTAAGCTCTTGGCGGATGCGCTCGGGATTGGCGGCCTCTTTGTCGATTTTGTTCACCGCCACCACAATCGGCACACCCGCCGCTTTGGCGTGGGCAATGGCCTCGATGGTTTGCGGCATCACGCCGTCGTCGGCGGCCACCACCAGAATCACGATGTCGGTGGCTTTGGCACCGCGGGCACGCATGGCGGTAAACGCTTCGTGGCCGGGCGTATCGAGGAAGGTAATCACGCCGCGCGGGGTTTCCACATGGTAGGCACCGATGTGTTGGGTAATGCCGCCCGCTTCGCCCTGCACCACTTTGGCACGGCGGATATAGTCGAGCAGCGAAGTTTTACCGTGGTCGACGTGGCCCATCACGGTAACCACCGGCGGACGCGGTAGTTGTTCGGCTTCTACCTGTTCGGCATTGTCGTCCAAGAAGGCTTCGGGGTCGTCGGCGGCTGCGGGTTTACCGATGTGGCCAAGCTCTTCCACCACAATCAGGGCGGTATCTTGGTCGATGGATTGGTTGATGGTTACCATCATGCCCATCTTCATCAGGGCTTTCACCACTTCCACGCCCTTCACCGCCATTTTGTGCGCCAAGTCGGCTACGGTAATGGTTTCGGGCACCAATACTTCATACACCACCGGCTCGGTCGGTGCTTGGAAAGCGTGTTGGTTCGGCTCCAGCTTGAGCTGTTTCTTGCCTTTTTTACCACCGCCGCGCACGCGCTCTTCCTGAGCGGCATTTTGGCCGCGGCCTTTGCCGCCTTTACCGCCGCGCGGGCGGCTTTCCGCGTCGTCGCGGTTATGGCGTTCGTCTTTTTTCGAACGCGCCGGAGATTCGGATTTGCCTGACGACACGGCCGAAAGCGGCGCTTTTTCAGACGGCTTGGCAGAACGCTGTTCGGCCGCCTTGCCTTCTTTGGCCGCTTTCGCCTCCTGCTGTGCTTGCAGCTTGGCCGCTTCGCGGCGGGCTTGGCGCTCCTGTTTTTCTTTCAGCAATGCTTCCTGATGGGCGCGCATGGCGGCGGCGCGGCGGGCTTCTTCGTCGCGTTGGGCCTGCTCTTCCGCACTGACCACCGGACGGGCGGCAGCGGGCTGCTGTTGTTTTTGCTCTGTGTTTTTGCCTTTGGCCGGTTTTTCTTCTTCCGCAACTGCTTCTGTTTCGGCCGTCTGAACCGGTTTTTCTTCCTGTTCGGTTGGTTGCGCCTGTTGTGCTGCTGCCCGGGCCTCCTGCTCGGCTTGCAGACGGGCGGCCTCGGCTTGGGCCTGCGCCTCGGCGGCCGCTTTTTCTGCTTCGGCACGTTCGGCCGCTTCGCGTTCGGCCTGTGCCGCCGCTTCGGCGGCTTGCTGTTCCTGCTCCGCTTGCTCTGCTTTGGCTTTCGCCTCGGCAGCCAAGTCTTCAGGCGGCGGAATCACTACTTTGCGGCTGCGGCGCCGGGTTTCTACCTGCACGCCACCTACGGTGCTGACTTCGGCTTTTTTACGGCTGATGCTGATGGTACCGCTGTCGCTGCCGTGCGATTTTTTCAGGTAAGCCAGCAACTGTTGTTTGTCGTCGGAAGTGATGCTGTCGCTGCCGCTGCTTTTGTTCACGCCGGCGCTGGCAAGCTGCTTCAGCAAGTCTTCCACGGGTTTTTTAAGTTCGGCGGCAAATTGTTCTACGGTTGTGTTACTCATTCTTTACCCCCTCAGTTTTCTTCGGTGAACCAATGCGCGCGGGCGGCCATAATCACTTGTTTGGCCTCTTCCTCGCTCACGCCGGTGATTTCGATCAGCTCGTCAACGGCCAACTCCGCCAAATCGTCGCGGGTGGTGATGCCTGCCTGCGCAAGGTCGCGCAGCATTTCTTGGTCGATGCCTTCGAGGTTGCGCATGTCTTCGTCGATATCGTCGAGCTTTTCTTCTGAAGCGATGGCCAGCGTGAGAATGGCATCGCGGGCGCGGTTGCGCAGCGTTTCTACGGTAGCCTCGTCGAAACCTTCGATTTCCAGCAACTCGGCAGCAGGCACATAAGCCACTTCTTCCAAGGTGGCGAAACCTTCCTGAAGCAGCACGTCGGCGGTTTCTTCGTCAACATTCAGGTGCTCGGTGAACAGTTTGCGGATGGCTTCGTCTTCGGCCGCATTGCGCTCTTCCGCCTCGGCCACGGTCATGATGTTCAGTTGCCAGCCGGTCAGATCGGCCGCCAAACGCACGTTTTGACCACCGCGGCCGATGGCCAGCGCCAGTTGGTCTTCAGCCACAATCACATCGACGGCGTGTTTGTCTTCGTCGATCAGGATGCGGGTTACTTCGGCGGGCGAAAGGGCGTTAATGACGAACTGTGCGGTTTCGGGCGACCACAGCACTACATCGATGCGTTCACCCGCCAGCTCGTTGGTTACGGCGTTCACACGCGAACCGCGCACGCCGATGCAGGTGCCTTGCGGGTCGATGCGCTGGTCGTTGGCTTTCACGGCGATTTTGGCGCGGTGGCCGGGATCGCGGGCCGCTTCTTTGATTTCGAGCAGGCCGTCTTCGATTTCGGGCACTTCCATTGCAAACAGTTTCACCAAGAAATCACGCGAAGTACGGCTCAGAATTACCTGCTTGCGGCCGGAGTTGCCGATTTCGTCCACCCGCAGGAACAGCGCGCGTACCCGGTCACCGTTACGGAAATTTTCACGCGGAATCATTTGGTCGCGCGGCAGCAGCGCATCGAGTTTGCCGATTTCGATAATGGTGCCGTGGCGCTCCACGCGTTTCACGGTGCCCATCACGATGTCTTCTTTACGTGCTAAAAACTCTTCGAGAATCTGTTCGCGTTCGGCATCGCGGATGCGTTGCAGGATAATCTGCTTGGCAGTTTGTGCGGCTTGGCGGCCGAAACCTTCGTTTTCCAGCTGTTCTTCGTAGTATTCGCCGATTTGGATGGTGGTTCCGGGGATTTCTTCTTGGATTTCTTCGATGGTTTTTTCCACATCCGGATAGGTGTAGTCTTCGTCGGCCACAATCAGCCAGCGGCGGAAGGTTTTGTATTCGCCGGTGTCGCGGTTGATTTCCACGCGCACATCCATGTGCTCGCGGCTGGCTTTTTTCTTGGCGGCGGTGCTCAGCGCGAACTCCAGCGCGTTAAACACCACTTCGGCATCTACGTTTTTCTCGCTGGCCAGCGCTTCGGCCAGTTGTAACATTTCACGACTCATTTTTTTAATTCTCCGTTAAACGATATTTTTAAAATTTAAATTCGGGGCGCAGGCGGGCTTTGTCGATATTGTCCAACCCGATTTCGGCGGTTTTGCCGTCGAACGAAATGCGCACGGTATTATTTTCGCAGGCTTCGATGCGGCCGATAAAGTTTTTCTGGCCGTCTATCGGCAGGCGCGTTTTGATTTTGGCTTGCTGCCCGGCAAAGCGCACGAAGTCGGCGGCTTTTTTCAGCGGGCGGTCGAGACCCGGGCTGGAAATTTCCAAGCGTTTGTAGTCGATGTCTTCAACCATAAACAAGCGGCTCAAATGGTTGCTCACGGTGGCGCAGTCTTCCACGGTGATGCCGCCTTCCTTATCGATAAACACGCGCAAATCGCCTTGCGCGGTCAATTCGAAATCCACCAGCTCGTAACCCAAGCCGGGCAGGGTTTTATCGAGAATTGTTTGAATATCCATAGTGCTCCGAAAACAAAAAAATGGCCACGGGGCCATTTTTCGTGAAAACTGAAAAATTTTCTTATTATAACCGCTTCGCCTGCAAAAGCAAAGTAAAGATATTGATTGGCGGAGATTTAAAACCCGGGACAGCATTTTGGCGGAACACCGCCCGCTTCACCCGCCCTTGCGGTAAAACCATACCGTATCCAATATTTTCTTGACCAAACCCGGTGGTTTCTATATCATCCACCTTTCGTCTTTTTGAAGCCATCGTCTTCAGCCAACTTCGTATATCTTTCAAGCTTTCCGTTAAAAAGCTTTCTGACATGATTTGCTCCGTTTGAGGGCATATTTGCAGGTTGTCGCCGATGTTAACCACAAGCCGTAGGGCTTGCGACAACCTTGCGTACATCTTTTTCATTAGTAAATAAATACGTTATCCCATGCTTCAAGGCCGTCTGAAAACGTTTAGACGGAATGCGTTGTTGTTCCTTTCAGGAAAACCATGTCTGTAAAATTCGCCGACTTAAATCTCGATAAAAACATCTTATCCGCCCTCTTGAGTGCGGGCTACGAATCGCCCACACCCGTGCAGGCGCAGTCTATCCCTCATGCTTTGGAAGGCCGCGACATCATGGCCTCGGCCCAAACCGGCTCCGGCAAAACCGCCGCTTTCCTTCTGCCCACCCTGCAACACCTGACCCGCCGCAGCGACAAACCCGGCAAAGGCCCGCGCGCATTGGTGCTCACGCCCACCCGCGAACTCGCGGCGCAGGTAGAAAAAAACGCCCTCACTTATGCCCAAAACATGAAATGGTTCCGCACCGTGAGCATTGTGGGCGGCTCTTCGTTCGGTTACCAAATCCGCGCCCTTTCCAAACCCATTGATTTGATTGTGGCCACTCCCGGCCGCCTGATGGATCTGATGGACAGCGGCAAAGTGGATTTCAGCCGCCTTGAAGTGCTGATTCTCGACGAAGCCGACCGTATGCTCGATATGGGTTTTATCGAAGACATCGAAACCATCGTCGCCGCCACTCCCGAAACCCGCCAAACCCTGTTGTTTTCCGCCACTTGGGACGGCGCGGTAGGCAAACTCGCCCGCAAACTCACCAAAAACCCTGAAGTGGTGGAAGTGGAACGGGTTGACGAGCAAGGAAAAATCGAAGAGCAGCTTTTATATTGCGACGACATGCGCCACAAAAACCGCCTGCTCGACCATATTTTGCGCGATGCCAATATCGATCAGGCCGTGATTTTCACCTCCACCAAGGCTATGACCGAAGTGTTGGCCGACGAACTGTATGAAAAAGGCTTTGCCGCCAACTGCCTGCACGGTGATATGCCGCAAGGCTGGCGCAACCGCACGCTGATGGATTTGCGCAAGGGCCGCTGCAAAATCCTGGTTGCCACCGATGTGGCCGCGCGCGGTATCGACGTGCCCACCATCACCCACGTTATCAACTACGACCTGCCCAAACAGGCCGAAGATTATGTACACCGCATCGGCCGCACCGGCCGCGCCGGCCGCACCGGCTTGGCGATTACATTTGCCGAAGTGAACGAATATGTGAAAGTGCACAAAATCGAAAAATACATCACCCGCAAACTGCCCGAAATGACCATCGAAGGCATGGAACCCACCCGCAAGCGCGCCAAACCCGCGGGTAAACCCAAAGGCAAAGGCGGCTGGGGCGAGCGCAGGTTCGGCGACAAAAAAACCGGTGAGAAAAAATTCGACGGCAAAAAGCACGGCGATAAGAAATTCGCAGCGAAAAAAGCCGGTGCCGGCACTTTCGGCAAGAAAAAACCGGCAGGCGGTTCAGGCAAAAGTGCCCGCCCTTCTCGCTAATTTCGCTAATGCCTAGATTTTAAGCCACTACATAAAAACAGCCGTCTGAAACCGCAACAGCGCAATATCTGCGCCGCCGAAGGTTTTCAGACGGCCTTTAGTTTTTAGAATTAATGTATTCGCCGCTTAGTGCGAATGCCCGTGATGATGGTGATGATGGTGGTGATCAT
>JBHALY010000118.1:0-14789 GCA_041827905.1 Neisseria dentiae | reverse complement strand
TAGATGATTACATACATTACTACAATCATGAACGGATTAGTTTAAACTTAAAAAAGCTGAGTCCTGTCGACTACAGAACCCAGCTTGAACAGGCTGTTTGAGAAAGACTCTTAACTTGTCCAAGTATTGGGGGACAGTTCAAAACTTTCAGACGGCCTCATCGTTATTTGCGAGAAACCTCAGGCGGCGATTTCTTCCAGCCGCAAACAGGCCACTTTGCGGCCCTGCCACTCGCGCAATTCGGGCACTTCCTGTGCGCAGCGTTCCCGTGCGTGCGGGCAGCGTTGGTGCAGCGCGCAGCCGCCGGGCGGGTTGAGCGGGCTGGGCAATTCGCCGGCGAGTTTGAGCTGCACTTTCTGCTCTTTCAAGCTCGGTGCGGCGGAAAGCAGCGCTTGGGTATAGGGGTGCAACGGCTTGGCGAATACGGTTTCGCTGTCGCCGTGTTCCACCACGCGGCCGAGATACATCACCATAATGTCGTCGGCAACATGCTCGACCACCGATAAGTTATGCGAAATAAACACATAAGCCGTGCCGTATTGTTCCTGCAAATCCATAAACAGGTTGAGCACCTGCGCCTGAATGGAAACGTCGAGCGCGGAAGTCGGCTCGTCGGCCACCACGATTTTGGGGTTGAGCATCATGGCGCGAGCAAGGGCGATGCGCTGGCGCTGGCCGCCTGAAAACATATGCGGATAGCGCGAGGAATGCTCGGGGCGCAGGCCGACGGTTTTCATCATTTCCACCGCCCGCTCGTAGCGCTCTTTTTTGCTCAGCTTGGTGTGGATGGCGAGCGGCTCCGTGAGCTGGAAGGCGATGGTTTGGCGCGGATTCAGGCTGGCATAGGGGTTTTGGAACACCATTTGGATTTCGGTGCGCATTGCTTTCAGACGGCCTGAACCCAGTTTGGCGGTTTCGGTGCCGTTGATGGCCAGGCTGCCTGAAGTGGGCGTTTCGATCAGGGTGAGCTGGCGGGCCAGCGTGGATTTGCCGCAGCCGGATTCGCCCACCACCGCCAGCGTTTTGCCTGCCTGAAGTTCGAACGACACGCCGTTTAAGGCTTTCACCACTTTTTTCTCTTTGCCCAAGCCGCCGCTAACCGGATAGTAGCGGGTTAAATCACGGGCTTCCAAAACGGTTTTTGCTTCAACGGTTTTTACTTCACTCATCAGGCGGCTCCCTTGGTTTGCAGTTCGGTTAAGCTGCTGCTGATGCAGCGCACTTTGCCGTAGTGGCTGTTTAACACGGGCGGCGGCGTTTGGCAGGCTTCGCGCGCATAAGGGCAACGCGGCGAGAGCAGACAGCCGGCCGGGCGGTCGTATTGGCTGGGTACCACGCCGGGCAGCGATTTCAGGCGGCCTTTTCCGTGCGAAAACTCGGGAATGGACTGCAATAAGGCTTCGGTGTATGGATGGGCGGGTGTTTCGAATATATGCGGCACGCTGCTTTGCTCGACCACTTGGCCGGCATACATCACCGCCACATGCTCGGCGTGTTGCGCCACCAAGCCCAGATCGTGGGTAATCAGAATCATCGCCATCTCGCGCTCTTGTTGCAGGCGGTGGAGCAGATCCATGATTTGCGCCTGCACGGTAACGTCAAGCGCGGTGGTCGGTTCGTCGGCAATCAACAGTTTCGGCTCGCAGGCCAGCGCCATCGCAATCATCACGCGCTGGCTCATACCGCCCGACAATTGGTGCGGATAGGCTTTCAGGCGGCCTTTGGCATCGGGGATTTCCACCAGTTCGAGCAGCTCGACCGCCCGCGCCTTGGCCGCCGCGCCTTTCAGCCCCAAATGCGCCTTGAGCACTTCGGTAATCTGCATTTCGACGGTGAAGCTCGGGTTGAGGCTGGTCATGGCGTCTTGGAAAATCATTGAAATATCTTTGCCGATGATCTTGCGCTTTTCTTTGGCGGAAAGTTTCAGCATGTCTTTGCCGTCGAACAGCATTTTATCGGCCCGAATAGTTGCGGTATTGGGCAGCAGGCCCATCAGCGCCATCATCGACACCGATTTGCCCGAGCCGGACTCGCCCACCACCGCCAGCACTTCGCCCGACGATACTTCGAGGCTCACCGAATCGACCGCACGAAAAGCGCGCGCGCCCTGCCCGAAAACCACTTGCAGGTTTTCGATGGTTAATAAAGGTTGTTTCGCTTCCATCACGACACCTGCTTCAGTTTCGGGTCGAGCGCGTCGCGCAAGCCGTCGCCCGTAAGGTTAATCGACAAGGCGGCGATGAAAATCGCCAAACCGGGGAACACGGCCATCCACACATTGCTTTGGATGTATTGCCGCGCATTGCCCAGCATCGCACCCCATTCGGCGGAAGGCGGCTGCACGCCCAAGCCCAAAAAGCCGATGGCGCCCGCTTCGAGAATGGCGGTGGAAAAAATCATGGTGGCCTGCACGATCAGCGGCCCCATGCAGTTGGGCAGCACGGTAATCAGCATCAGGCGCGGCAGGCCTGCGCCCATCACGCGGGCGGCGGTAACGTAGTCTTTTTGCAGCTCCACCAACGCGGTGGCGCGGGTGATGCGGATAAACGGCGGCATACACACCAGCGAAATCGCCAACACGGTATTGGTCATCGATGGGCCGAGAATCGCGGCGATGATGATTGCCAGCAGCAGGCCGGGGTAGGACATCAGGATATCGTTAACAAGCATAATCACTTTGCCCAGTGTTTTCGGCCAAAATGCCGCTATCAGGCCCAAAGCCACGCCGCATACCATGGCGGTGAGGGTGGATGCCAGGCCGATAAGCAGAGAGTAACGGCTGCCGTGCAGAATGCGCGACAAGGTGTCGCGCCCCGCATCGTCGGTGCCGAAAATAAATTCGGAAGTGCCGCCGAAGAGCAGGGGCGGAAGCTGTTCTTTGCCCGAATGCAGAATGTTAGGATCATAAGGGGCGATCCACGGTGCCAGCGCGGAAGCAAGCACCATCAGAACCAGAATCAGCAGCCCTGCCGTTGCGCCTTTGTTTTTCAAGAATGCGGAAACAAACTGCTGCCATTCGGAGGGCGGCGTAACCTGCGCGGCTGCGGCGGTGGAAGTGGTTTGCGGAGACATAGCTATCTTTCTTATTGGTTGTTGTAGCGGATTAAATTTAAATTGAGACAAGGCGGCGAGCCAAAGATAGTACAAGTAGTACAGTGAGGCGAGCCAACGAAGTATCAGTTTAAATTCAATCCGTTATAGTCAGGCATGGCGGATGCGCGGGTTAATCAGACCATAGGTAATATCAACCAGCAGGCTGATAAACATCAGCATGGTGGCCACCAGCAGAATGCCGTTTTGCACAATCGGGTAATCGCGGCTGAAAAAACCGTCGAGCAACCAGGTGCCCACACCCGGCCAGCTGAAGATGGTTTCGGTGAGAATCGCACCGGCCATCAGCGTGGCCATTTGCAGGCCGACCACGGTAACCACGGTAATCATGGTGTTGCGCAAAACGTGAACGAAGATGATGCGGGCGGGCGACAAACCTTTGGCCTTGGCGGTGCGCACATAATCTTCGCCCAACACTTCGAGCATGGCCGAGCGCGTCATGCGGGCGATCATGGCCAGCGGAATGGTGGAAAGCGCAACGGAGGGCAAAATGAAATGTTTGATTACATCCCACAGGGCGGCGGAGTTGCCGGACAACAACGCACCCAACAGCCACGATCCGCCTACCGGCTGCACGTCGATGAATTTAATCACGTTGATCACGCCTGAAACCGGCAGCCAGCCCAGATAGTGGGCGAAAATGCCGGTGAGAATCGGGCCGAGCAGGTAAATCGGCATCGAATAACCGGCCAGTGCGCCGCTCATCAGAATGTAGTCAAGCCAGGTGCCGCGCCTGAGGGCGGCGATAATGCCGAGCGACACGCCGGCCACGGTGGCAATCACCATCGCGCAGAATGCCAGCTCAAGCGTGGGAACGAAGTGGGAAAAGAAGTCTTGCAGCACCGGTGTGCGGGTGCGGAAAGTTTCGCCGAAATCGCCGCTGAGCACTTTGGTCAGATAATCCCAATATTGCACGATAATCGGTTTGTCCAAACCCAGCCGCTGCATCATGGCTTCGCGCACGGCGGGATCGACATTGCGTTCGCCCATCATCACGGTAACCACGTCGCCGGGCACCAGCCGTATCAGGGTGAAGGTGGAAATCGTCAAACCGATATAGATCGGTATCATCAGTAAAATACGTCGCAGAATATAAGAAAGCATCGGCGTTGCTCTTGGTTGGGGTTGGTGTTTCGGTATTTTCTTTTTTCGGGTGTTTTCTTTTCAGACGGCCCGGCATTTCACGAAAGGCCGTCTGAAAAGAAAACACCGCTTGGCCTATGGTGCAGGCCGAACGGTGTTTTTCGTGCTTATTCCACGCTTACGCCTTCAAAGCGGGTGCTGCCCAAAGGCTCGAGCACATAACCTTTCACGTTTTTCGCCAACAGCGCATCGGTAATCGAGTGGGCGACAAACACGGCCGGTTTTTTCTCGGCCAGCAGTTTTTGCGACTGCATATAGATGGCGGTGCGTTTTTCTTTGTCGGTGATGGCGCGGCCTTCGGCTACGGTTTTGTCGAACTCTTTATCGCAGAATCCGCCGTAGTTGCTGCCGCCTACCGCCGCACAGCTGAAGAGGTTGCCGAACCAGTTGTCGGGATCGCCGTTGTCGCCGGTCCAACCGATCAGCATGCTGTCGGCTTCGCCTTTTTTACCGCGGCTGAGATATTCGCCCCATTCGTAGGTAACGAGTTTGGCTTTGATGCCTACTTTGGCCCAGTCGGCCTGGATCATTTCGGCCATCAGTTTGGCGTTGGGGTTATACGGGCGTTGAACCGGCATATACCACAGGGCGATTTCTTTGTTTTCCGCACCGGCTTCTTTCAGCAGCGCTTTGGCTTTTTCGGGATCATAGGCCGAGGGTTTGAGGTTGGTGTCCACGCCCCATTGGCTCGGCGGCAGCAGGCCGGCGGCGCGTTTGCCGGTGCCGGCGAACACGGCTTTGATGATGGCGTCTTTATCGATGGCCAAATCCAGCGCTTCGCGCACTTTCGGGTCGGCACCCAATTTGCCCTCGCGCGTGTTAAAGGCCAGATAGCCGGTGTTGTAGCCTTCGCGCGATTCCACGTTTACTTTGCCGGATTTTTTGGCGGCTTCCACTTCGGCCACTTTGTTATAGCGCGACAGGCTGCATTCGCCCGCTTCCACTTTCTGCGCGCGCACGCCGGAATCTTTGGTGATGGCGAAAATCAGGTTGTCGATTTTCACGTTGTCTTTGTTCCAATATTCGGGGTTTTTCGCATAGCGGATCTGTTGGTCTTTCTGGTAAGACTTCAACACAAACGGGCCGGTGCCGATAGGTTTGGTGTTGATGTCGGCCGCTTTGCCCGCTTTTTCCAGTTGGGCGGCGTATTCGGCGGAAAGAATGTAGGCAAAGGGCATGCCCAAGTTTTGCAGGAAGGGGGCGTTGATGTTTTTCAGGGTGATTTTAACGGTGGCGTCGTCCACTTTTTCAACCGATGCCACGTCTTCGGTCAGGCCCATATCGGCGGCATAGGGAAATTCGGCGGGATAGGCTTTGTTGTAGGGGAAGTCTTTGTTCAGCATGCGCTGGAAGGTGAACACAACGTCGTCGGCATTGAAGTCGCGGGTGGGGGTGAAATATTCGGTGGTGTGGAATTTCACGCCTTTGCGAAGATGGAAGGTATAGGTTTTGCCGTCTTCGGAAACATCCCATTTTTCGGCCAGCGCCGGTTCGATGTCGGTGGTGCCGATTTTGAATTCAACCAGGCCGTTGTAGAGGGTGTGGGCGGAAGCATCGAACGTGGCGCCGTCGGTGTATTGGCCGGGGTCGAAACCGCTGGGGCTGCCTTCCGAGCAATAAACGAGGGTGGCGTTGCCGCCGCTGTCGGCGGAACCGCCTGATTTGTTCTCGGAACCGCAGGCCGCCAGCCCTAAAACAAGCGCGGCCAGCACAGTCAGTTTGAATAACGGTTTCTGCATAATGTGTCCTTTCATCCTTTGGAAATAAACGCGCAGGCGGCGGGGAAACGGCCGCAGCATAACAAAACAGTACATTTGTTAACAAAACAAACACTTTGGAATATAGCCATGAACTATTGTTTAGGCAAGTGTTTTTTATCAAGGGAGAGCGGATGCGCCAAACGGCGGCGGGGATATGGTTAACCAATTTAAAGAAAAGCACATGCGTCATACTCGGGTCAGGCCCGAGCATGACGGAATGGCTGCTTAAGCAGGCGGTTTAGCTATAAAAAAGTTTGAGGCCGTCTGAAAAAACGAGCGAACGCTTTCAGACGGCCTCCGAATGCCGTTGCGGCAGCCAACTTAAATCGCAAAATCGATGAGTTCGTTTTGCGAGAAGATATAAATCTGCTTGGGCGAAAGCGCGATATTTTGGCCTTCGGCCAGGCCGAGACGCACGGCATCGCTGTCGGCGAAAGTGATGTGCACGTCTTGCTTGCCTTCTTTCACGGTGAGGTGGGTGAGCGCGCCGGCGGGGTGGATTTTTTCGATGCGGGCGTTGAGCATGGGCGCGGTGTCTGCGGCGGCCACCGTCCATTCGTGGGGGCGCACGTAGCCTATGGCGGTTTGCTCTTGCCATTTGCGCGCGGCATCGAGCGGCCAGCGGTAGCCGTTGTAGTGCCACGCGCCTTTTTCGATGCGGCCTTCGAATGCGTCGGTTTCGCCCAAAAATTCGGTTACGAAGGCGTTTTCGGGTTTGCGGTAAAGGCTTTCGGCGGTGCCGATCTGCTCGATTTTGCCGTGGTTCATCACCACGATCTGGTCGGACACTTCCAGCGCTTCTTCCTGATCGTGGGTAACGAGTATGCTGGTGATGCCCAATTCGTGGTGGATGTCGCGCAGCCAGGTGCGCAGTTCTTTGCGCACTTTGGCATCGAGCGCGCCGAAAGGTTCATCGAGCAGCAGCAGTTTGGGGGAAACGGCGAGTGCGCGGGCAAGTGCGATGCGTTGGCGTTGGCCGCCCGAAAGTTGGTGCGGGTAGGCTTTGGCCAGATGGGCAAGCTGCACGAGTTGCAGCAGTTCTTCGACTTTGGCGCGGATTTGCTCTTTCGAGGGGCGTTCGCTGCGCGGCAATACGGTGAGGCCGAAGGCAACGTTGTCGAACACGTTCATATGGCGGAAAAGGGCGTAGTGCTGGAACATAAACCCCACTTTGCGTTCGCGCACGTGTTTGCGGGTAACGTCTTGGCCGTCGAACAGAATGGCGCCGTTATCGGCGTTTTCCAAACCGGCGATGATGCGCAGGAGAGTGGTTTTGCCGCAGCCGGAAGGGCCGAGCAGGGAAACCAGCTTGCCGGTGGGCACTTCGAGGTTGATGTTTTTGAGGGCGTGGAAACTGCCGAAATGTTTGTTTAATTTTTGAATGGTAATGCTCATGCGCGGCTCCTTTCGGCGGCGGCAAGTTTGCGTTCTTGAATGCGGGTGATGATGTTTTGCAGCGCCAGCGTGGCCAGAGCGAGCAGGGCGAGCACGCCGGAAAGGGCGAAAGCGCCGGTGAAGTTGTATTCGTTATAGAAAATTTCCACCAACAGCGGAATGGTGTTGGTTTCGCCGCGGATATGGCCGGAAACCACGCTCACGGCGCCGAATTCGCCCATAGCGCGCGCGTTGGTGAGAATGATGCCGTAGAGCAGCGCCCATTTGATATTGGGCAGGGTAACGCGCCAAAACATCTGCCAGCCGCTCGCGCCCAAAATCAGCGCGGCCTGCTCTTCGCTGTCGCCCTGCGCCTGCATCAGCGGAATCAGCTCGCGGGCCACGAAGGGAAAGGTAACGAACAGCGTGGCCAGGATAATGCCGGGAATGGCGAAGATAATCTGTATGCCCTGCGCTTCGAGCCAGCCGCCGAGGGCGGTGTGCGCGCCGAACAGCAACACGAACATCAAACCGGCCACCACGGGCGACACGGAAAAAGGCAGGTCGAGCAGGGTGGTGAGAAACTGCTTGCCGCGAAAATCGAAACGGGTGAGCAGCCAGGCCATGGCGATGCCGAGCACGGCGTTAACGGGCACGACGATGGCGGCGGTAATCAGCGTGAGCTTGACGGCAGACCAGGCTTCGGGGTCGGTTACCGATTGAACGTATAAATCCCAGCCGCCTTTCAAGGCTTCGTAAAACACCGCCGTTAACGGCACCACCAGCATCAGCAGCAGAAACGCCAGTGCGGCGACGGTGAGTGTGAAACGCAGCCAGCGCGGTTCGGTAAGGTTGGGGTTGGAGGTGTAGGTTTTCATGATTCAGGTGTTTTATGGTTTGTGTGCCGGTAAGGCCGTTTGGGTAAAAGGCCGTCTGAAAAATAATTTGCGGTTTTTCAGGCGGCCTCAGTGTCGGTTAAGCCTTCGCCCCCGCCCGTTTGCTCAAAGCCCATTGACCTGCGTTTAAAAGAAACAGAATCGCAAATGAAATCATCAGCATAAACAGCGCCACCGCCGATGCACCCTGTACGTCGAACTGCTCGAGCTTGCCGGTGATAATCAGCGGCAGAATTTCGGAAACCATCGGGATATTGCCCGCGATAAAAATCACCGAGCCGTATTCGCCGGTGGCGCGGGCGAACATCATGCCGGCGCCGGTGAGCAGGGCGGGGGTGATTTCGGGCAGCAGCACGCGGCGGAACACGGTAAGGCGGTTGGCGCCCAATGTGGCGGCGGCTTCTTCGTATTCGGCCGACAATTCTTCCAAAACCGGCTGCACCGAGCGCACGATAAACGGCAGGCTCACCACCACCAGCGCAATCCAGATGCCGATGGGTGTGAAAGCGATTTTGATGCCCAAGGGCGCAAACAGGCTGCCTATCCAACCCTGCGGCGCATACAGCGTGGCCAGCGCGATGCCGGTTACGGCGGTGGGCAGCGCAAACGGCAGATCAACCAGCGCGTTTACCAGGCTTTTGCCGGGAAACTCATAACGCACCAACACCCACGCCACCAGCGTGCCGAACACGATATTGGTGAGCATGGCGTAAAACGACATCCGCAAACTCAGCCACACCGCGGCCAAAACATTAGGC
The DNA here is from genome assembly GCA_041827905.1 of Neisseria dentiae. GTDB lineage: Bacteria > Pseudomonadota > Gammaproteobacteria > Burkholderiales > Neisseriaceae > Neisseria > Neisseria dentiae_B. The sequence goes on along the minus strand of JBHALY010000118.1, from coordinate 5,747 downwards.
TCGGAAATGGTTTGCCAAAACGCCGTCCAGCCGATTTCGCCCGCTTTCACGGCCATCATTGCAAACGGCAGCACAACCAGAAGCGACAGGCACAACACGGTCAGGCCGAGGCTGGTTTTGAAACCGGGTAACACGCTGGGGGTTTTGAGTAATAGCATAATCGGGCGGCAAACAAGCGCAATAAGGGAAACGGCGCTACTTTATCGAGGCCGTCTGAAAAAGGGAAAGAATGGTTGGTTTTAATAAAAGATGATTTCGTTATAACAGGCGGCGGTTTGCCCGGCATCACGCGGATAGAGACCTTTGCAAAACCCCCATCTGCGGCGCATTTCTGCGTTGTGTGTTTATGCCCTTTAGGGTACTGCTCGCTCGCTTGCCTAACTTCATGTTATGTCTGCGCTCGCTGCGCTGCTACGCCTTGAACTGCATCCGCATCTGGGGGTTTTGCAAAGGCCTCGGGTAATGTTTTCAGACGGCCGCTTGGTTTATAATGGCGGCCTTTTTTCCATTCAAACACGGTTATGATGATGAACAGCCCGTCGCCCCGGGCCGAATTCAAACGCGGTGTGAAAGATTGCCTGCCGGTGATTATCGGCATGTTGCCGTTTGCGCTGATTTTGGGCGTGCAGGGCGGGCAGAAAGGCATGAGTCCGCTGGAAATGTCGATGATGACCGGGCTGAATTTCGCCGGCGGCTCCGAGTTTGCCGCCGTGGGGTTGTGGGGCAACCCGCTGCCGGTGCTGCTGATTATCACCGTAACCTTCATGATTAACAGCCGCCATATCCTGATGGGCGCGGCACTCACGCCTTATCTGAAAGACCTGCCGCTGAAAAAAGCCCTGCCCGCGCTGTTTTTTATGACCGACGAAAGTTGGGCGATGAGCCTGGCCGATATCCACAAACGCAAACAGCTCGGCCTGCCGCTGTTCAGCCTGCCTTATTATATGGGTGTGAGCCTGACGCTTTATGTGGTGTGGGTGGCGTTTACCGGCATCGGTGCGGCGGTCGGCCCGAAATTCGGCGATGTGGAGGCCTGGGGCTTCGGCATGGCTTTCCCCGCCGTGTTTCTGGTGCTGCTGCGCGGTTTGTGGAAAGGCTTTGCCGCCGCCCGCCCGTGGCTGGTGAGTTTGGCGGTGGCTGCGGCGGTACATCTCACCGTTGACGGCGCGTGGTATGTGCCTGCGGGCGCGGCGGCAGGGTTGCTCACCGCTTATTTTTTCGGGGATAAAGTGGGGGATAAAGTGGGGGATAAAGCATGATTTCGTGGGCTTCGTTCCTCACCATTATGGGTATGCTGGCGGTTACTTATTCCACCCGCCTGATCGGATTTTTCGCCCTGCGCAACCGCACGCTGGGCAAGCGGGCGGCGGCGGTGATGGAAGCCGCGCCTGGCTGCGTGCTGATTGCCGTGATTGCCCCGCATTTCGTACCCGACAAACCGCACGAGCTGGTTGCGCTCGCCATCACGCTGTTTGCCGCCAGCCGTTGGGGTATGCTGCCCACGGTGTTGATTGCGGTGGTTTCTTCGGGGGTGTTGGGCTATTTGATGAAATAATTCAATAAGTAAAGCAAGCGCCAACAAAAGGCCGTCTGAAAACCGTAAATGTTTTCAGACGGCCTTTTGTTAAAAAGCATTTATACCGTATGCAGCAAATCCCAACCGAACTTGCCGATAAGCACCAGCAGCAGCGCCATAAAGCCGTAGCGCAGAAAACGGCTGCCGCCGCGTATCGCCAAGTGCGTGCCCACCAGCCCGCCGCACAGGTTGGCGGCGGCCAGCGGCAGCACCCATGCCCAAACGATGTGGCCGTTGGGCACGAAAAACGTGAGTGCGGCCAGATTAGTGGTGAGGTTGATCACTTTGGCCGAGGCGGTGGCGGTGAGAAAGTCGTAGGCGAAAAAGCGCACGAACACAAACGCCAGCAGGCTGCCGGTGCCGGGGCCGAACAGGCCGTCGTAAAAGCCGATGAGGGCGCCGAAAAACAGCCCCCATGCGGTTTCTTTGCGGCTGAGTTGCGTGGTGCGGGCAATCTGCCCCAAATCTTTTTTGAAAAACGTGTAAACGAACATCACCGCCATAATCACCAGCATGGCCGGTTTGATGTAGTGCACGGGCAGATAGGCCACCAGCTTGGCGCCGCTGTAAGAAGCCAGAAACGCCAGCACGGCGGCGGGCAGCAGCATTTTCCACGGCACGCGGATTTTGCGGACGAACTGTATCGAAGCGGTAAACGTGCCGCTGAACGAGGCGAATTTGTTGATGCCCATCACCGAAGTAACCGGCACGCTGTTGGGCAGGGTGTTGAACAGGGCGGGAATCTGCAATAAACCGCCGCCGCCCACCGCGGCATCCATCAGCCCGGCCAAAAAGCCGATGACGAGAAGCGGGATAAGGTGGAAATCCATGATTATTATTCCAATTTTGGGGTGCTAGAAGAGAGTGTATCACCTGCTATTTTATATTCTAGATACCTATTCATTATTTTCCAGGCACGTTTGGTAACTTCGGTAGTTGTGTCCCCTGATACCCTTTCATTTCTTCCGTGTCTTGAGTTTCTTGATAAATCAGTAATATATTTTAAATAATCTTCATCTATTTTTAAAATTTCACGAAATTTACCCCATGCTTTCTTGTCATCTTTTTCATTATTGCTGATTAAATGCTTCAGCCGCTCGATGGCTCTAGTACAATTTACAAGTGAAATGTGAGGTAGTGTAATTGCTTCTAGTAATTCATTTAATGCCCATGCAATATTCAATTCATTTAGTGATAACTTTAATAAAAAATCAAAATTATTGGATAAATCATATGCAGTACATAAATTAGATAATGTAGGATTTGAAAATTTGATAAGAGTATTTTTTCCCATATGGTCTACAAAGGTATGTAAAACAAATGGTAATCCATGACCTTGTTGGAAGCCGATTAGATTAATATAAGCTTTACAAATGTCATGTGCTCTCATATAAATGACGTTTATTGCATTATCATGCCAATAATTTGTCTCACAAGAAATTTCAATTTTTGAATCTTTTATTTTTATCTTAAATTCCATTTTTAAATTTGATTCAGAATCATCCCATTCAATCTTATATGGGTTTTCAACTGATATTTTTATGGGTTGTAAGATTGTTCCGATAAATGTGATATTAGGCATGGTGGATTTTTCCAGTATTTATAAAAATAAATCCTTTGTTTATAAAAATAAAAACAAAGGATTTATTTTTTGATTTTTATTGTATTATTTGCTGCGGTTAATCATAGAAGGCGAGTATTTGCCCGCCCGTTCGGTAACCCGCTGCTGCAAAGCCTGTTGGCTGGCGGGCGTGCCGTCTTCGCAGAATGCGCGGAATAGGGGGCCGCGGATGGGGTCGGCGCCGCTGAGAATCGAGCCGATATTTTTCCAGCTGCCTTTGCGCGGCGCAATCCAGCGTTTGTTAACCGGATCGCCGTAGCCGAACACTTTATACGACGAACGTTTGCTCTCGCCGCCGAAAGAAGTCGGCGAGCAGTAGATGCCTTCGGCGGTTAAGTTGTCGTGCCCCTGTTGCGACTGCACGTTCAACACATAACGAATCGTGCCGTCGGGCGCGCGGCTGATGCTGTCGAGCAGGATTTTCGGCTGTTTGCCGAAATCGTTGCCCACATAAATATCGAACCAGCCGCCGCTTTTCGTGTCGGGAAAAGCGGGCAAGGCAACATCGGCTTCTTTGAATTCGCGCGCCGCTTTTTCGGCTTCGCTTTCCTGATAGCGGGTGTTTTCGAGGGTGTCTTTATCGTGGCGCGGGGCGGCGGAAACTTGCAGGGCGGTTGCGGCCAGCGCAAGCAGCAGAATACGGCGCATAAGGCTCTCCGTGGGTTGGAAACAGCCGCCATTGTAAGGTGGCGGGCAGGCGGGTGCAACGGCGCACGGCGGCGGCGGGTGTTTTTTACGCAGCTTAGCATATGCTTGCAAATAGGGCTGGCCGTCTGAAAACTGCAGACAGAATTTAGTGGGTTAACACAAAAACCTGAATTTTTCAGACGGCCCCGGCGGCGTTATACAAAATATCCCGAATGCGCCAATTCAGGCGTGTTTTATGCTAAAATGCCGCAAAATTTTTTCTATGAAATCACTATTCCGCCATGACCGACGCAACCACACGCAACGACCATCATTTTGCCAAAGAAACCCTCCCCATCAGCCTTGAAGAAGAAATGCGCCGCAGCTACCTCGATTACGCCATGAGCGTGATTGTCGGCCGTGCGCTGCCCGACGTGCGCGACGGTCTGAAACCCGTGCACCGCCGCGTTTTGTACGCCATGCACGAGCTGAAAAACAATTGGAACAGCGCTTATAAAAAGTCTGCCCGTATCGTCGGCGACGTAATCGGTAAATACCACCCGCACGGCGACATTGCGGTTTACGACACCATCGTGCGCATGGCGCAGGATTTCTCGATGCGCTATGTGTTGGTTGACGGCCAGGGCAACTTCGGCTCGGTTGACGGCGACGGCGCGGCGGCCATGCGTTACACTGAAATCCGCATGGCGAAAATCGCCCACGAAATGCTGGCCGACATCGAAGAGGAAACCGTTAACTTCGGCCCCAACTACGACGGCAGCGAAAGCGAGCCGCTGGTGTTGCCCACCCGTTTCCCCGCCTTGCTGGTGAACGGTTCTTCCGGCATCGCCGTGGGCATGGCTACCAATATTCCGCCGCACAACCTGCCCGACACCATCGATGCCTGTCTGAAACTTTTGGCCGAACCGCAAACCGAGATCGACGAACTCATCAACATCATCAAAGCTCCCGATTTCCCCACCGGCGCCACCATCTACGGCTTAGGCGGCGTGCGCGAAGGCTATAAAACCGGCCGCGGCCGCGTGGTGATACGCGGCAAAACCCACATCGAACCCATCGGCAAAAACGGCGAGCGCGAAGCCATCATCATCGACGAAATCCCCTATCAGGTGAACAAAGCCCGCTTGGTGGAAAAAATCGGCGAACTGGTGCGCGATAAGGTGCTGGAAGGCATTTCCGACCTGCGCGACGAGTCCGACAAATCGGGTATGCGCGTGGTGATTGAGCTCAAGCGCAACGAAAACGCCGAAGTGGTGCTCAACCAGCTCTACAAACTCACCCAGCTGCAAGACAGTTTCGGCATCAATATGGTGGCTTTGGTCGACGGCCAGCCGCGCCTGTTGAATCTTAAGCAGATTTTGAGCGAGTTTCTGCGCCACCGCCGTGAAGTCGTTACCCGCCGTACTTTATTCCGCCTGAAAAAAGCGCGCCACGAAGGCCATATCGCCGAAGGCAAAGCGGTGGCCTTGTCGAACATCGACGAGATGATCCAGCTCATTAAAGAATCCGCCGATGCACCAGAAGCCAAAGAGAAACTGTTGGCACGTCCGTGGCAGTCGGGCTTGGTGGGCGAAATGCTGTCGCGCACCGATTTGGATATGCAGATGGCGCGCCCCGAAGGCTTGCCCGCCGGACTCGGCTTGCAAAGCGGCGGCTACTTTCTGAGCGACATTCAGGCCGACGCCATTTTGCGCATGAGCCTGCGCAACCTCACCGGCCTCGACCAAGATACCATCGTGGCCGACTACAAAACCATCATGGGGCAGATTATTGATTTTTTAGATATTTTAGCCAAGCCCGAGCGCATCACCGCCATCATTCACGAAGAATTGGAAGAAATCAAAACCAACTTCGGCGACGAGCGCCGCAGCGAAATCAACCCCTTTGGCGGCGACATTGCTG